>JBAXDH010000075.1:0-17568 GCA_037141055.1 bacterium
AATGTACTGGACACTCGAATTGGCCTCAAAACTGGAAGATGCTCCCTGGCCTGCCACCAAGGAAGAGCTGGTCGATTGGGCGATCCGATCAGGCGCGCCACAAGAGGTTATTGAAAATTTAAGGGAGATTGAAGACGAAGGCGAATCTTACGAACGTATCGAAGATATCTGGCCCGACTATCCTACCAAAGACGACTTCTTCTTCCACGAAGATGAATATTAACTGAATATTCAGCTGGTTGCTTTCATAAAGAAGGTGAAGTTCACACTTCCGTATTGCCTGTGTGCATCAAAGTGCGGATGTTTCTCAAACTTATACGAGGTCGAATGCTCCAGGATCAGCAATCCCTGCTCTGCAAGGAGGTTTGAGCCGAAGATCAGGTCTGGAATTGATTCGATGCCTTCCAGGTCATACGGAGGGTCGGCAAAGATCAGATCATAGGTCGAAATCATGTGTTTGATAAACACAAAGCTGTTCGACTTCACCGGTTTAATGTTCCTGGCTCCAAATAATTCGGCTGTTTTTTTTATAAATTCGATGCACCGGTGATTGGAATCAACCGCCGTGACTTCAATCGCGCCCCGCGACAGGAACTCAAACGCGATGCTGCCTGTTCCCGCAAAAAGGTCCAGCACTTTCAGCGATTCAAAATCGACCTGGTTATTCAGGACATTGAACAGCCCCTCCTTGGCAAAATCGGTGGTTGGTCTCACCGGGAGATTTACGGGAGGCACGAGCCGGCGCCCACGGTATATTCCGCTTACAATCCGCATGAGAAAAAGTTTAGCAACGGGAAAAATGCATGATGAGGCAATTTGTTCAGGATGTAACTGTAGCGGTAAGCTTCGTTTCTCTGCCCGGTTTCAACATGACGGACATAACGCAGGAGCAGTTCAGACAGGCCTTCCACCGCTTCAATATTCCCGAGGAGGATCAGCGGGATCGTTTCCGGGTTGTAATTGAGCTGCTCGAGCACAAAAATCAGGTAATAGGTCACATCTTCCGGGCTCTGAAACGGGAATGAATTGTAATAACTCATCTGCCGTCCGTCGAAAATCATGAGGTCAAAATGCTGCCCGCGGACATGCAGGAAAACATGCACGGCATTGATGCGGTTTTTATAATTGAGCCACACGCTTTCTATCAGCAGGCTGGAAGCGTGAATCACCCTGCTGCCGGGAAACAAGCCGGCAGTTGCAACCAGGGCTGAATGAGGCAATGTGTACACCTGCCACGCGTCAAGCGGCAGAAGATGATCGCTGCGGATCTCGTCATCCCTGTTCTGTGCAAAGTTGAAATTCAGATAGCGGTCATTTTCCCCGGGATCATATAATGCCGCCGGAACCAGGGTTGATTTCTCCCCTTCAAACCCTATTTTAACCATTCTGAATTGATATTTCATCCAGGGGAAGGTATCTCCCGCACTTGTAAGGAATTCGCCGAAGGAAGGAGCGGTGTTTGATAACTTTTCACCCGGGTTTGGCGCTTTGCGCACGATCTGGTGCAACCCGAGGAATTTATTCCGCCGGATATCGAGCGTGCAAAAGCTGATGCTGGTTTCGCTCAGCAACAGAGCCAGTCCGTAGTTTCCGGTTTCGCCGGAATCAAAGGACTCGTCAAGTAAATTGAAGGCCAGGTTAAATTGTTCAGACATACTGCTTGCTACACGAAAAAGATCACCGCTATCGTGAGTGCAATGATAAGAAGAAATCCCGGAACCAGGTACATACGGGCAGCCTTGCCGGCGAAAAAGCTTCCATAGATCATTTTCAGGGCGTTGTTGCTCACGATGGCCTGGAATGTTGCAATTGTAACCACGTTGACCGGAACACCATACTTTCCCTGGAAGAGGTTGATCAGGAAAGGATCGATGTCTGTGAGCCCGACAATATAGGAAAGCACATTCAGTCCGGGTGCGCCGAAACGGTTGAGAACCCAATAGGTTATGAAGGTGAAGGCAATGTACATCGCCGTAAAGATCAGTGCGACCCTGAACTCAAGGGGATTCTTATCGACGTGGAGCTCTTCGTCGAACGAGGCCAGGGCTCTGTTCTTGTAAAACAGGATGAACAGGCCGATGAGTGTGGTAAGTATGAAAAGTCCGAGGAAAAACGGCCATACATCCCCGAATAATGGCGGACTGAAAATAAGGATCAGGATGAGGATGCGCAGGTACATCATCGCTGTGGCGAAGATGATGCCTGCCATGTATTGCTGCAGATTCTGAGGTTCCTTCCTGCTCTTCTTAGCCAGGATGATTGTGGTGGCGGTGCTGGAATAGAGTCCGCCGAGAATTGCCGACAGGATGATGCTCGCCCTGGGAAAGATAAATTTTTTCAGCAGGTAGCTGAAATAGGAAATGGAGGAAATGACAACAACTGCCAGCCAGATTTTATAAGGCGTGAGGCTTAATCCTTTGATGATCGGACCATCGGAAAGCACCGGAAGGATGACCCCGGCAATGATGAGGAATTTCGCAAGGGTGATGAATTCATAACGGTCGAACTGTTTCGATATGGAGGCAAAGGTCTCTTTGAGCTCAGTGAAGATGAGTACAATCACCACGATGAGCAAGACCATCCACAGTGGCTGCGTCAGGATGAGCGGACCGATACAGTAGGTGATCAGGGCGACAAAAATCGTGGTCGCGCCGTAATCCTTCAGGTCGCGGATATGGTAATAATATGAGATCCCGATAACCATGGACAAAACCAGGCCCCCGCCCATGAAAATGTATGCATTGCGGGGTTCGAGCAGGTAAAGGATAAACCCCAGTATCCCGATGAAGGTGAATGTCCGGTCGGTGCCAAAAGTGTGATCCGCATCATGAGCGAGGCTGTGAAGACGGCGCTGCGATAACCCGATTAACAGCGAAAACACCGTGACCAGCAGAAAATTTATAAGGCCTGGGGGTATTGTTCCGATGAGTTCCATAGACGAAGGGGTAAAATGGTGAAATGGTGAAAAATGATCATTTGTTCAAAATTTCAAATGACGGTATTTCAGGTAAAAAGGTGTACGTTCGTTTGTCATGGTCGATGCTGCAGGCGTAATGCGATATTCCGTTCGTAACGGCCACACAGCCAACCGTCAGCGTCATGTTGTACATGGCCACCTGGTCGAAAACCGCCTGCGTGATTTCTATTTCCGGGCTTTTACATTCAACCACCAGGCACGGATTTCCGTCTGAACGGTATGCCAGGATGTCAAACCGCTTCAGCATGTTGTTGTATCTGATTGCCGCCTCCACAACGATCAATGACGCCGGAAATCCGAGCTGGTAAATCATAAAATGA
Organism: bacterium; assembly: GCA_037141055.1. Taxonomy (GTDB): domain Bacteria; phylum Bacteroidota; class Bacteroidia; order Bacteroidales; family FEN-979; genus CAIVAT01. The sequence goes on from JBAXDH010000075.1 coordinate 3,298, forward strand.
AGAAAATGCTGCCTCACCCACTCCTCGGGCGTGAGCCTTACAAACTTCTTCCTGACCTCGTCAAAAATTTCCGTTTTGCCGCTTTTCCCGGCACGCATGCGGGCTTTAATGTCCGGCAGATTGAGTTTCTCCATTATGCTTATAGTACAAACTTACATAAAAATCTGACAAATCCTTTATCTTTGTTCCCGATACCCTGGCGGGATGAACGACCCTGGCAGGGTGCGAAATAATTTCCACCTGATGAAAACAAAAAAAGAGATCGTTGACGACTGGCTGCCCCGGTATACCGGAACATCCCTCGATAAATTCGGTGATTTCATCCTGCTGACAAATTTCAACAGCTATCTTGAACTCTTTTCCAAATGGTACGACGTGCCGATCGTGGGGAAGGACAAAGCCATGCCCAGTGCGACGTTCGAACGCATCACCCTGATCAATTTCGGAATGGGCAGCCCCAACGCAGCCACCATCATGGATCTGCTCAGCGCAATCGAACCAAAAGCCGCCCTGTTCCTTGGGAAATGCGGAGGCCTCAAAAAGAAATGCAAAGTGGGCGATATGATCGTTCCCATCGCCGCTATCCGCGGTGACGGCACTTCGGATGATTATTTTCATGAACGCGTCCCTGCCCTTCCGGCATTTAACCTCCAGAAAATCATGTCGACAGTGGTGCACAACCACCGGAAAGACTACTGGACCGGAACGGTGTACACAACGAACCGAAGGGTGTGGGAATACGATGACAAATTCAAAGAGCACCTGCGCAACACACGTGCCATTGCCATCGACATGGAGTCGGCCACATTGTTCATGGTTGGATTTGCCAATGAAATCCCGACGGGTGCAGTGCTCCTTGTGTCGGATCAGCCCATGGTGGGCCGCGGTATAAAAACCCAGGCAAGCGACAAAAAAGTGACTTCGAAGTTTGCGGAGGAACACCTGAGGATCGGCGTCGAAACCATGCACGACCTCATTGAAAAGAAACTGCTGGTGAAACATCTCCGGTTCGATTAATAAGTTGCGGGCATTATCCGGGGACAGGTTCAGGGTGTTGTGTTAACATACTATTCTCAATGGCGGGCAAGAATGAAATCAGTTTTGAAAATCTGCTGGGCGACCTGAAAAATCAGATCTATTACCCGGTTTACCTGCTTCACGGGGAGGAATCATATTTCATTGATGCCATCTCCGATTTCATTGAACATCATGTGTTGAACGACATGGAAAAAGAGTTCAACCAGACGATTGCATATGGCAAGGATTCCAATGTATTCACCCTGATGAGCTATGCCAGGCGGTTCCCGATGATGGCGAACTACCAGGTTCTGATTGTAAAAGAGGCGCAGGACCTGGACAAGATTGAAGAGTTCCAGGCTTACCTCGAAAATCCGCTTACTTCCACGATCCTGGTCCTGTGTTATAAATACGGGAAGCTCGACAAGCGCAAAGGTTTCTACAAAGCCGTTGAAAAGATTGGGGTGGCTTTTGAATCGGCAAGGCTGTACGACAACAAGATTCCTGAATGGGTCAGCGACTACCTGCGCCAGCGGAAATATTCCATTACACCGAAAGCAGCGGCGCTGCTCACCGAGTTTTTAGGTGCCGACCTGGGAAAAATTGTAAATGAACTGCAGAAACTCCTGATCAACATTCCTGCCGGGGCCGAAATAACCGAGGAGTACGTGGAGAAAAACATCGGGATCAGCAAGGATTTCAATGTATTTGAATTGCAGAAGGCCCTTGCCCGGAAAGATGTGGTAAAAGCCAACCAGATCATTTTTTATTTCGCTGCCAACCTCCGTGAAAATCCGCTGGTGAAAGTGATCCCGATCCTCTATTCCTATTTTTCAAAAGTGCTTACCTATCATTACCTGCCCGACAAATCGAAGATGTCCGTTGCCTCCGCCCTGTCGGTTAACCCGTTTTTTGTGGCAGACTACCAGCAGGCTGCAAAGAGTTTTCCTGTCGGTAAAACCATATCCGTCATATCATTGCTTCGCGAATACGACCTTAAGGCCAAAGGTGTCGACAATGGTTCAGCCGGAGACGGTGAATTGATGAAAGAGTTGATTTTCAGAATTCTGCATTAACGCTGCAGCGTTTTTCCTACCCTTCTGCCCGGTAGTTGAATTCCGATGACTTGTAGATATCGTCTATGATATTGCTGTACTTTTCGATGATAAAGCTGCGGCGCAGTTTTAATGTGGGAGAAATTTCCCCCGAATCCATAGACCATTCAGCATCCAGCAACCTGATCCTTTTGATTTTTTCCGTTTGTCCGAGATCCTGGTTAAAACGTTCTACATCTTTCTGAATCCTCCGTACTATTTCAGGGTTCCTGGCCGCCTTTTCCCTGGAACCATATTCAATGTTCTTCACCGCGCACCAGGCTTTAAGATGTTCGAAATTCGGAATAACCAGCGCTGCCGCATAATTTCGGTTTTCTCCGACCACCATGAAATGCTCGATGAACGGGGATTCCTTCATTTTCTGCTCAATGGGTTGTGGTGCAATAAACTTGCCCCCGGAAGTTTTAAAAATTTCCTTTTTCCGGTCCGTGATCTTCAGGAATTTCCCGTCTTCGATGACCCCGATGTCGCCGGTATGGAACCATCCGTCGGCATCGATCACTTCGGCCGTTTTTTCGGGCCGGTTCAGGTACCCCAGCATGATGTTGGGACCTTTGCAGAGGATTTCGCCGTCATCTGCAATCTTCATCTGGTTTCCGGTGAGCAGCGGACCTACGGTACCAAATTTCATGCCACCCGGCTCCAACCGGTAACATGTCACTCCAGGGGAGGTTTCCGTAAGGCCGTACGCTTCAATGATCGGGATTTTCGCCGACCAGAAAATGCGGGCCAGCCTTGGATGCAGTGAAGCGCTGCCCGAGACGATGAATTTCAATTCCCCGCCAAGCGCCTCCTTCCATTTTCGCAATACGAGCAGGTTGGCAAGAGCCAGTTTAACGTCGTAAACCCATCCGCGGGCATGGTCCAGTTCGTACTTGTGCCCCTGCCTGAGGGCCCAGAAAAACAGCACCTTCATTGGTAGCGGAAGACTGCGGCCTTTCGAAACGATTTTGTTGTATATTTTTTCAAAAACACGCGGAACGGAGGCAAAACCGTGTGGCTTTACTTCACGGATAATGTCTCCAAGTTCGTCAATGTTCTGAATATAATAAACTGAAACCCCAAACGACTGGTAGACATATCCTGCAGTTCGCTCGTACACATGGCAAAGCGGCAGGAAACTTACAGCCCTGTCGTGCATCTTCAGCGGTGGAATTTCCGCCAGTGCTTTGTAGTTCGTCACGAAATTATGATGCGACGACATAACCCCTTTGGGCCTGCCGGTTGTCCCGGAGGTATAAATTACCGTGGCAAGGTCGCCCGGCAAAATGGATTCCTTGATGGCTTCCAGTTGATCCGGGTGAGGATACATCCTGCCCAGCTCCATGATCTCTTTCCAACTCCGCACCCCGTCGACCGGCTCGATGGAGAAAACTCCCTTCAGCCCTTTTATTTGCGGAATCACATGCTCGATCCTCCTGTAAATTTCAAGGTCTGAAATTATCAGGTATTCTACTTCAGAATCTTTGAAAATGTAATTGTAATTATCCTCGCTGATGGTCGGATAAACAGGCACCTGCACCGCACCTGCCTGCAGGATGCCCATGTCTATGAAATTCCATTCAGGGCAATTGATCATGACCGTTGCAATCCGGGTCCCTTTTTTAATGCCCAGAGCGAGCAGTCCAAGGCTGATCAGATTGCTGTACTGAACATAATCGCGGGATGAAAAACGAACCCATTTCCCCTCTTTTTTCAGGTTGAACAGGTCACTGATGGAACTATATTCATCCTTATATAATTCCAGGAGATCGAATATCCGGTTGATTTGTTTCATTTATACAAACGTAAAACGCAATTGTTTATGTAAAAAGTTTGGCAATTTTATCTGCGTATTTTTGAGCAATGATATTCCGTTTCAACTTCATGGTGGGGGTGATTTCCCCGGTGTCAAACGTCCATTCGGAATCCATAAGCGTCCAGCTCTTGATTTTTTCAGTATCCCCGAAACATTTGTTGTACTTGTTAACCTCCGTCTGAAAACGTTTTCTGATACGCGGAAGGTTGATCATCTCAACGTTTGTGGTATAAGGAATCTCCTTTACCGTGCAGTATGATTTCAGAAAAATGAAGTCCGGGACGATGAGTGCTCCCGCAAATTTCTGATTTTCACCCACTACCACAATCTGATCAATAAACAAAGACTCTTTGAATGTGTCTTCGATGGGCTGCGGGCTGACATACTTGCCGAAGGAAGTCTTGAAAAGTTCTTTCTTCCTCCCGGTAATTTTCAGATGGCCCTCCGGCTCAATGCGGCCTAGGTCGCCGGTATGAAACCAGCCGTCGGCTTCGATCGCTTCCCTGGTCATTTCAGGCTCCTTGAAATAGCCCAACATAACATTCGGCCCCTTGCATAAAATTTCTCCGTCGTCGCCGATTTTTACCTGTACCCCCTTGACAACCTTGCCGACTGTTCCGAACTTCATTCCGTTTTCGGTCAGGTCGTTCACGGAGATGACCGGTGAAGTTTCCGTTAACCCGTATCCTTCCAGCACATTGATGCCGGCACAGGTGAACATCCTCGCGAGCCGCGGCTGAAGCGCCGCACCTCCCGAAACAACAAGCAGGTGCTTTCCTCCCAGGGCATCACGCCATTTGGTGTACACCAGTTTATCATACAGTTTTCTCTTCAGTTCATAAAACCAGCCGTTAGCACCGTCAAGTTCATATCGCAGCGCGAGGTGGAGCGCCCAGAAGAATATCCATCTTTTTGCACCGGTGAGTTTATGGCCCGTGGCAAACAATTTATCATATATTTTTTCCAGCAGGCGGGGCACGGTCGACAAAATATCGGGTTTTACCTCTTTCATATTGTCCGTGATGGTGCCAAGATTTTCGGCATAATAGATGGAGAATCCGAGGTAATGGTAGAGATAGTTAAGCATGCGTTCGTACACATGGCACAGCGGAAGGTAGCTCACAGCCTTCGCTTCCTCTCCGAAAGGCGGTATGTGGGCACACACTTTGAAATCGGAAATGATGTTGTGATGGCTCAGCATGACCCCTTTGGGGTTGCCGGTCGTACCTGAAGTATAAATGATGGTCGCCAGGTCACCCGGAACCACGGATGCTTTACGGGCCTCCAGAAGTGCTTTGTCCGCATGTTGTCTTCCATTTTCGATCAGTTCGTTCAGGTGTTTATGTTCAGGATGGTCGTTATATGTAAAAACACCTTTGATTTTGGTTATCTCCGGCAAAATGTGATCGATTTTCCTGAGAAGTTCCTGGCTGGAAATAAACACATAGGTTACTTCCGCATGATTGAGTATAAATTTATAATCGGACTCGCTGATGGTCGGATAAATCGGAACATGCACCGCCCCCACCTGGAGAATGGCCATATCCACAAAATTCCATTCCGCCCGGTTCGCACTTATCTGTGCAATCTTGTCTCCCGGCTGAACCCCGAGGGCAAGAAACCCATAACTGATGTTGTCAACGATATCCCGGTATTGTTTGATGCTGAACTTTGCCCATACTCCGTTTTCCTTGGAGGCAACAACGTCATCTTTAGGTTTGAAATTAGCTTCGTAGAAAGGCAGCAGGTCAAAAATACGGGTAACTTCCATAATTATTGAGTTTTAGCAATAAAATTTAAAATTTTATGCAATGATATAAAAAAGAATCATGGCAGCAAAACTACGGAGTGAAGGAGGAGAAACTATCCCTTATGAATATTTACCGCACTGGCCTGTGCCACAGGCATTAGCACAAGATCGTTGATGTTTACATGAGCGGGGAGCGTCGTTACATAATAAACCGTTTCGGCCACATCCGCGGCCGTGAGCGGCTGAAATCCCGTATATACATTGTCTGCGCGGTCTTTATCCCCCTTGAACCGGACCAGGGAGAATTCCGTGTTGGCAGCGCCAGGGGCAATCTGGGTAACCTTGATGTTGTGCGCCACCAGGTCAATCCGGGTTCCCTTGGTAATGGCATCCACGGCGAACTTGGAACCGCAGTAAACATTGCCAAGCGGGTAAACTTCCCTGCCGGCAATGGATCCGATGTTGATGATATGACCTTTTTTCCGGGCTACCATCAGCGGTGCAACGAATCGGGTCATGTAGAGCAACCCTTTGACATTCGTGTCGATCATACGCTCCCAGTCTTCGATGGCAGCCTCGTGGATGGCATTCAGCCCGGCGGCAAGACCGGCATTGTTCACCAGCACATCAATATTTTTCCAGTTCTCAGGCAATGTCGCAACGGCACTTTCAACCTCTTTCATTTTCCTGATATCAAAGCATAGCGGCAAAACTTCTATGCTGCATGTTGTGATGAGCTCTTTTGCAAGTTCCTCCAGCAGCGCTTTCCGCCTTCCGGTAATGACCAGGTTGTGACCGTTTTCAGCAAATTTCCGGGCAATGGCCTGACCGAATCCGGCAGTTGCACCGGTGATGAATATGATTTTTTTCATTGAACAAACAATTATTGAAAAGCAAAATAAAAAGTAATTTCTAATTTTTGGTTTTTTCCCGGATCCACTCACGGGCGTTTACGAAGGCTTCAATCCAAGGGGTGATTTCATCATCCTTTCGGCTTTCGGGATAATGAGCCCATTGCCAGGGAAGAACGGAATCCTCCAGGTGAGGCATGATCGCAAGATGCCGGCCATCGGCAGAGGCGATGCAGGCGGCATCGAACTGCGATCCGTTGGGATTGCCCGGATAGCCGTGGTAATGGAATTTGGCCGGGATATGATACTGTTCCTCGCTCACAGGGAAATTGAATTTTCCTTCACCGTGGGCCACCCATATCCCCAGCTTCGAACCGGCCAGACTTTTCAGCATCACCGAATGATTTTCAAGAATGTCGAGGCCGACGAAGGTGCATTCATACTTGTGGGAATCATTCCACGACATCCGCGGATGTTCCGGGTGATCAGGATAAATCAGCCCGAGTTCGACCATCAGCTGGCAGCCATTGCATACCCCGAGACTGAGGGTGTCATCCCGCCTGAAAAAATTTTCAAGAGCGCGTTTTGCACGCTCATTGTATAAAAATGCCCCGGCCCATCCTTTTGCCGAGCCAAGTACATCGGAGTTTGAAAACCCGCCCACGAAAGCGATCAGGTTGACATCCGACAGGTCTTCGCGTCCGGAAATAAGGTCGGTCATGTGGATATCCTTCACATCAAACCCTGCAAGGTACAGGGCCCAGGCCGTATCGCGGTCGCGGTTTACTCCCTTTTCCCGGATAATCGCGGCCTTCACGCCGGAAGGCTTCCTTCTTGCGGGATCAACACCGAATTGCTTGTTTTTCCCTGTGAAACGATCCTGGAAACTGAATGAAAGGGGCTGCTTACCGTAGTTCTGATACCGCTGAAGTGCCAGGTTTTCCCCTGATTGTCTGCGGTCAAGCAGGTAAGAAGTCCTGAACCAGGTTTCGCGCAGTGCATCGATCTCGAAGGAATATATGCTTCCTGCGCTTTTAACTTTAACCGTTCGTCCTGGCGTCACCTTCCCAATAGGAATGAAATGTTCACCGGATAACTTTGCAAGTTCACTACCCCTGATCTGTAATACGATGCCGGGTTTCTCGCTGAATAATATTTTAACAGAATCCGTCTCCCCTGCAAAATTCAAAACGAGTTCCAGGCCTGTCTTTTCAACGGCAAATGTCATTTCAAGCAGCGTGGTGATCAGTCCGCCGGCCGAAACATCATGGCCTGCAAGGATGACACCCCTGCGGATAAGATCCTGTACCCATTCAAAAACCATCGAAAAACGAGATGCATCCGTCACATCGGGTGTTTTGTCTCCCAACTGATTCAGCGATTGGGCAAAGCTGCTGCCCCCGAGTTCAAAACCGTCATCGGAAAAAGGAACGTATATCAGTATTGAATTCAGGTCTTCAGCCAGATTCGGGCTTACAACCTGTTTAACGTCCGAAACCTCTCCCACCGCAGAAATAATCACGGTTCCGGGGGAATAGACCACCTTTCCGTCAGGATATTTCTGGGTCATGGAAAGCGAATCCTTCCCGGTCGGGATGTTAATGCCGAGTGCGATGGCAAAATCGCTCACGGCCTGCACTGCCGAATAAAGTCGTGCATCTTCGCCAGCATTTTTGCACGGCCACATCCAGTTGGCGCTCAGCGAAACACCTTTCAGCCCGTGCGTAAGAGGTGCCCAGACCAAATTGGTAAGGGCCCTGGCGATGGCAAGCCTGGAACCGGCTCCCGGATCGATCAAAGCCGCAACAGGAGCATGCCCCAGCGAAGTGGCAATGCCTTTCAGTCCCTGGTAATCGAGCGCGGTAACACCCACATTGTTGAGCGGCAGCTGAATCGCTCCGCACGTTTGCTGCTTTGCAATTTTCCCGCTCACAGCCCGGTCGACTTTGTTTGTAAGCCAGTCCTTGCAGGCAACTGCCTCGAGTTGGAGCACTTCGGTCAGGTATTCCGGCAACATGGCCTCATCGTACACGAGCGATGCATGATGCGTGACGTGCGACGAGTCGGTCATGACGGTTTTTGGTGGTTTCCCGAAGAAATCGGCGAGTTTCAGGTCGATGGGACGGATTCCACTGAGGCTGTCCTCAAAAACAAGCTGCTGATCGCCTGTAGTTTGGCCCGCCATGTAGACCGGGGCGCGTTCGCGCTCCGCAATTTCCTTCAGCAGCAAAACATCTTTGTCAGCCAGGATAAGTCCCATCCGCTCCTGCGACTCATTGCTCGCAATCTCTTTGGCCGATAGAGTCGGATCGCCAACCGGCAATTTATCAAGGTGAACAATGCCGCCCGTGGTTTCAACAAGTTCCGACAATGAATTGAGATGTCCGCCGGCGCCGTGGTCATGGATGGAGACGATCGGGTTCACTTCCATCTCACACATGGCCCGTATCGCGTTGAAAACGCGTTTCTGCATTTCCGGGTTTGACCGCTGCACGGCGTTCAGTTCGATGGAATTGCCGTATTCGCCCGTGGCAACGGATGAAACTGCTCCTCCGCCCATGCCAATCCGGTAATTGTCGCCGCCTAAGACTACAATGTGCTGGTTTGCTTCCGGCTCATCTTTCAGGCTGTCCTCCTTTTTGGCAAAACCGATGCCGCCTGCCTGCATGATCACCTTGTCATACCCATACGTACGTTCATCAACCGGGTGTTCGAAAGTAAGCAGGGAGCCGCAGATCAGGGGCTGGCCGAATTTATTGCCGAAGTCGCTGGCACCGTTCGATGCCTTTATCAGGATATCCTCCGGGGATTTATAGAGCCATGGGCGCGGTGGCAGGTTTTTTTCCCACGAACGCCCGCCGTCGAGCCGGGGATAAGAGGTCATGTAAACGGCTGTTCCTGCCATCGGGATGCTGCCTTTCCCCCCCGCCATCCGGTCGCGAATCTCACCGCCTGATCCTGTCGCTGCCCCGTTGAACGGTTCAACCGTTGTCGGAAAGTTATGGGTTTCTGCCTTTAAGGAAATGACTGACTGAATGTCTTTGATCGTGAAGAAATCAGCCACATTCTGCATTCCCGGGGCGAATTGCTCCATTTGCGGCCCGACGATAAATGCCACATTATCCTTGTACGCCGACACCAGCAAATTGGGATGTTCCTTCGATGTTTTCCTGATCAGGTCAAAGAGCGAGCTTGTCATCTCTTTGCCATCGATGATAAATGTGCCGTTGAATATCTTATGCCTGCAGTGTTCGGAATTAACCTGTGAAAAACCGAAAACTTCACTGTCGGTGAGCATCCGGCCAAGCTTCTGGCTGAGCCCGATAAGGTACCCGATTTCGTCGCTGCTCAGGGCAAGTCCTTCTGTCGCATTGAAGGCTGCAACATCGTCGATGAACAGAACGGGGTCGGGTTCGTGGAGGATGTGGAATATTTCCTGGTTGAGGCCGTCGTAGCGGTGCTGGAGCATGGGATCGAACCCCACCCCCGGCCCCTCCCCGGGACAAGACCCCACCCCCGACCCCTCCCCGGGACAAGACCCCACCCCCGACCCCTCCCCAAACGGGGAGGGGAGCAGGGTAAGTTCTTCGATTCTAAGGATGCCGGCGATTCCCATGTTCTGGGTGATCTCCACGGCGTTGGTGCTCCAGGGTGTGATCATTTCCCGTCGCGGACCGACAAAGATGCCCTTTAAAACAGGTCCGGCGATGCACTCCGCACCGCCGAACAGCCAGTTTAGTTTCTCCACGTCTCCGCCGCCAAGCTTTTCACGGCTTTCAACGGCATAATAATGATCGGCATTCCTGAAAAATTTTATCATGAAAATTCAACGTTCGTTAATCAATATTCGATATTCATTTCAGTTTGTCAGAAACCGCTCCGCCTCAATCGCTGCCATGCATCCCGTTCCGGCTGCTGTGACCGCCTGGCGATAATGGTGATCCTGAACATCACCTGCCGCAAATACCCCGTCGATGCTGGTCTGGGTGGTACCGGGCCTGGTTTTGACATAGCTCATTTCGTCCAGTTCGAGCTGCCCTTCAAATAATTCCGTATTCGGCTTATGGCCGATGGCAACAAAAACCCCCATCACCCGGAGATCCCTGGTTTCACCGGTTTTTACGCTGCGGATGCGAAGTCCGGTCACACCGCTCTGGTCGCCGAGAATTTCCCCGGGGGCGCTATCCCAGACCATTTCGATATTTGCGGTGTTGAGTACCTTGTGTTGCATGGCCTTTGAAGCCCGAAGTTCGCCGCGGCGATGGACCATGTATACCTTCTTACAGAGTTTTGCCAGGTAGGTGGCCTCTTCGGCGGCGGTATCGCCCCCGCCAATGATGGCTACTTCCTGTCCGCGGTAGAAAAATCCGTCGCAGGTCGCACAACCCGAAACACCCATGCCCATGAATTTCTTCTCCGATTCGAGGCCCAGCCACTTTGCCGACGCACCGGTGGCAATGATCACGGTCTCCGCCAGGATTGTTTTTCCGTCGTCGGCCTTCACCGTAAACGGGCGGCTGGAAAAGTCAACTTCTGTTACAACCCCGAAGCGGATCCGGGTGCCGAATCGTTCGGCCTGCTGCTTGAATTCCTCCATCATCTCTGGGCCCGTGATCCCTTTCGGATAGCCCGGGAAGTTTTCCACCTCGGTGGTGATGGTCAGTTGTCCGCCGGGCTGCATGCCCTGGTAGATCAACGGTTTTAAATCCGCCCTGGCTGCATAAATGGCAGCAGTATATCCTGCCGGTCCCGACCCGATAATCAGGCACCGGACAGATTCCATGTTTTCACTCATACGTTTGGTTTTGAACTGCAAAATTAGGAAAAAAAGACGGACGGGCAACCGCTCAGGAACCGGAAGTTAACCTATCCAAAAAGGTATACTTCGACTGCCTGAGTTTGCAAAGAAAAGCAAACTCAAACGCTCAGTATGACTGAATCTAAGCAGCTTTGCGCTTGCAAACCTGCCAAGATTCAGTATAAAAGGATTTACTGATTGATATCAATCGTATCCCTGTAGGCTTCATTCAAAAGTCCCGCAATAAAATCAGGCTCGAACGGCTTGGCAATAAACTCGTTACACCCCTCCGACATTGCCATTTCCGCCGAAGAAATACTGAACCATCCCACAAGAATGAGGACAAGGTCACGGCCGGATGAATTCCGGATGTGCGTTGTCACGTCAAAGCCGTTCAGTCCCTGCAGGTTTACATCCATGACAAGGAAGCGTATGTCCGGATCCTGTATGACCTTCTCAATGGTCTCCTGGCCCTCGCGAGACCGGATGATGCAAAAATTGTCCTTCAAAAAGGAGTTGTCAATATTACAATGACAGGAGAAAGGTTGTCAGGCTGGTATTCGGGTCCAGATTAAGTTTTTTACGAATCCTGTGACGGGTTCCATCGATGGAAGCCGGCGTTATGTTCACCAGGCGGGCCATATCTTTGGAAGAGAAGTTCAAGCGCAGCAGGGCACAGATTTGCAGATCCGTTTTGCTCAGATCCGGGCAAAGGTCCACAAGCGTTTTCAAAAAATCTCCGTGCATCTGTTTGAACAGCAGGTCAAACTGCTGCATCGGATCCGTTTGATTTTCGCTTCTGATGGTGGACAATGCCTGGTAAAACTCATCCTGGTCCTTCTTTTTGGTCAGTCGCTGGCTGAAGTGATTCAGCTTTTCGGTGAAGCTGGAGTTTTTCTGGTTCAGGTCGGCGTTAAGCATGGCCTGGTAAACAAGGGCCTGTTCTTTCATCTGCATCTCCAGCCGCAGCTTTTCCATTTCCTCCTGTTTCAGCTGATTTTCAAGACTGATGTTCCGGATCTTGATCTCCCGGTGATAATTTTCCTGCTCGGCCATGAATGCTTTGTCTTCAGCGATCAGCCGTCTCTCATTGATTGTTTTTTGACGTCGCCGCAGAAAAACCACGAAAATGATCAACAGCACCAGCAGGAAGACAGAAACGATATAAATGAACAGGTTGATTGATTTATTGTATTTTTTTTCGATGATGAGTTTCTCTATTTCCGTTTTCAAAACCCGGTTGTTGTATGAGAATTCCATCTGGTCGAAGGTTTCCCTGCTGATTTCCCGGTACAGTGAATCCTGGTATTCGTGTGCTGTTGCGAGATAGTCGAAAGCCTTCCCGTTATTGTTGTTTTTTCGTTCCCATTCTGCGAGGATCTGGCATGCTTCCAGCGCCACCGGCATGACAGAATTTGCTTTCGCCCACGAAAGGCTCCGGCCGGCAATACTGACGGCACTGTCAGTTCTCCCTGCTTTCCACAGCAGCGTTGCATACAGCAGCATGGCCCTGTTAAACTCAGGCAGCATCCCGATCTCACCCTTTTTCCTGCTCACCTGGGCAAGCAATGACATTGCTTCGCGGTCATTGCCCCGGATATGAAACATCAGCGCCCTGTTAATGCTGAATCCTGATTGCACCCTGGGGTCGGGGAAGGCAATGCAATCCTGGCAGACATTCAGAAGCGAATCGGCCTCCCGCATGTCACCCGCCTCGATGATGGCCCCCAAAAGGCTCATCAGGGTGAAACAATACCCGGTCTTCATGTTGACGGCCAGCGAAACCGGAAGGCTCTGGTTGTAATATGATTTACTGAGCGCCAGGTATTTTTTCGACTTTTCCGGATCGGCCGTTTTGAAAAGGGTTCCAAGACTCAGGTAAATGTTGCCAAAACCTGTCAGGTGCATTGCAATGGAACCGGAGTCACGCAATACGGAGTCGTATGAGGCGGATTCAAGATAATAGCTCAGCGCTTTGGAGTACCTGTTCTGGTCCATGTAAACGGACCCGATGTTAAACAGGGTTGTCATAATCTGATGTGTCTTTTGTTTCCGCTTAAAATAGTCCAGCGACCTGTTCATCAGCACCACGGCAGTGTCATATTTGCCCATGATCCGGTATAGGCTGCCTGTTTGCTCCAGGGTCCGGTACTGGTAAAGCGTGTCTCCGGCTTTCAGGCAGGTTTTTTCCGCCAGTGAAAGGTAGTGCAGGGCGCTGTCGAAATTCCCCTTGTTCTCCCAGGCCATCCCGAAAATGAACTGGAGCCGCCCGATGCGGTGCAGGGGCATTTTATCGTTGCACAGGGCTTTCCCCTGCTCCCCGTACCAAAGGGATGTATCCGGATTGATCGTCCAGTAATGGGCGCATAGTTTTGTCAGAAATTTAAGTCGTGTTTCAGGTGGCAGCTGTCCCTTCAGCAGGTTTTTAATCACAGGCACAGAGTCTTTGAAGGTCATCTGGCACACAACAGGGGTCGTCAGAAGGATTAGGAAGAACAGTGTTAAAACCCTGGTTCTCATCGATACGGTATGGATTACACCCACAAAGTAACAAAAAATATCGCGCCTCTCCGGTTAAATTTTCTTTTTTTCGGTCAGCCTGGACAGGCTGGTGGAGTTGACCATCCCTGGCCGATTCTCACATACTCCTCTTACACATTGATTGTTAAATGGTTAAGGTGGTAAACCAAACCGGCGAAAGGTGGTCAGTATAACCGGCCTGTCCAGACCTCAACAGAACAGGTCGGTTTGTGTTTTAACGGATTACGTTTGCAAGAAAAAAATGGTGATACGATGAAGGGGAAGTGGTCAAAATAAATCTACTACTATTTCTACTACTACGAAAAAAGCCTTGCAAATCATTGATTTACAAGGCTTTTGATTTCTATAAGTCGGGGTGAGAAGACTCGAACTTCCGACCCCTTGCACCCCATGCAAGTACG
>JBAXDH010000076.1:0-17375 GCA_037141055.1 bacterium
ACAACACCTTTGTCAAGGATACGGTCGATTACCTCTACGAGGCTGGATGATCCGATTGTCTTTTCTACTGCCATTTTTTTAATCTCCTATATTTGATTTATAAAAGCCGTACTTTACATGAGGGACGGCTTACCTCTTTTTCTTGTGTACCGAAGTATTGCAAAGGGCGGACCACAAATCCCGTTCAATCTGTATTCGCATTGTATTAACAGGCTATCGAACTGGAAATGAAAGAGAAAAAAAATGAATATTTATTTCAGGAAGAATATTCACGGAGGGGGTCGCAGCCAGGAAGGCGCATTTTTTGAGGAAATGTCGCGTAAGTACGTGAAATCGCGTATCGCAAAGCGGTAAAGTGTTAACAACTTTGGCCGGGGGCAGGGTGCGTTATTTTCATTAATTGTTAATATTGTATCATAATTAACTTATGAGGAAGTTATTGTATATCCCGATCGTTCACAGTAAAGCAGATTTAGGATCGCTGGGTTCCCGGCTGTCGGCTGAAGGAGAACAGAAATACGGGGCGTCCGCCTGGCGTGATCATATTAACGAGGTTGAGAAATCGTGGGATAATATCGAATTTGAAATTTCCAAAAACCTGAAGAATACTTCATCCGGAAGGATAAAAATATACCAGGACGGGCTTCCGGTTGCAGGAGAGATCGGAATAAAAATCGTGCAGGATGCGGCCGGCAACGGAAGTAAAAATTATTTGATCATCCAAAGGTTACTGGCAAAGGGGGCCAGCCTTGAAATAGCCGAAAATAAGGATTTCCTGCTCAGGGAGTATTACCTCCTGTCGGAAATAAACACGGCGGCAACTCCTGAAAAGCAGTTGGAATCGTATCTTGCCTACCAGGAAATTTCGGGTGAATTGCTGAAAAGCCGGGACGTTTTTGTTGCAAATCAAATCAATGAAACCCTCACAGAAGGAGATACGGGGATTGCTTTTTTTGGTGCCAGCCATTCCATTATTGAAAAATTAAATGCAGATATAAAAGTTGTCGTTCTCCGGATGTTTAAGGATGATATTTCGCTGAATCTGATAAAATGAACATACATTAACCGTTCGTCATGAAAGTTCGAAGCATACCGCCAATAACATCGACAGGCTGTAACAGGAGAAAGCCGCCGTCACTTCTCAACGGGCTGGCGCACATTTCCCTCGGCAGGTATATGTCGGAAATGTCCAGGAAGAGGAAGAATGATGATGAGAATGACTCCTGGAGTACTTCAAAGTTTTCTCACTCTGAATTTAACCGGAAAGCAAAAAATAAAATCGCAACACCGGCTTCCCCTGGTTTTGAAAAAAACATAATCTGCAGCGCCGAAATATTGAAGGACTACAACAATGACGGTGATTTTGCAATTTCACTCCGGTTCCAGGGAATTGAGTTTTCGGGGGATGCTGTTGCTTCGTATGAAAATGAGCATGCGCAGCGCAGTTTCCTTATCCCTGTCCGCTATGTAAACGGTGAAAAAGAATCATGCCTGATTTTAACGACATTTGGTGATATTTTTGAATATGAAGTAGTCAGGGATGTGAAAAATTGTTCCATAGGCGAATGCTTCATGGGGCATACCCAGAAGGGGATCACGGCGACCGGGGAGAAGGAATCATGCCCGAACAGGTTGTTTCGCGACGAAGCATACATCCCGGAATTACTCGAAAAATATGATTCAATGTCCATGCATGTTGCATTGATTCCCCAAGGGGTCATCGTCACGTACAAAAAGCGGGGGTAAGAGTTTTACTCTACAACCTTCCCGGCGGCGATGTTGAATTTTTTCATTTTCCGGCTCAGGGCATCGCGGTGTATTCCCAGGGTATCCGCTGCCGCCTGCTGATTGCAGTTATGCATCTGCAGCACCTTGCGGATCGTGTTTATTTCAAGTGCATGCAGGTTTAAGGTCTCAGGTTCTCTTGCAGCGACCGGAGGCTGTTGTTGCTCTACCGGAAAATCGCTGACACCCAGAACATTCCCTTTGCACAGGATCGCGGCCCGTTCGGCGAGGTTTCTCAATTCCCTGACATTTCCCGGGAAATCATATTTCATGAGCAGTTCAAAGGCTTCCCTTGAAACGCGCAGGGACGGTTTGTTGAACCTGCCTGCAAAGACATCGACAAAATGGGTCAGCAGTGGTTTGATATCCTCGGGCCTGTCGCGAAGGGCCGGAATGTGGATGTGGAGGGTATTAAGCCTGTGGAGGAGGTCGAGCCTGAATTTTTTCTTTTCCACCTTCTTTTTAAGGTCATGGTTCGTTGCTGAAATGATGCGGAAGTCGGTGCGGATCTGCGAAGTATCCCCAACCCTTGTAATCACCTTTTCTTCGGAAGCGCGCAGGATTTTCGCCTGGAGGTTGAGCGGCATGTCGGCGATTTCATCCAGGAAAAGGGTTCCCCCGTTACATACCTCAAAAAAGCCCATTTTATCGGCAATGGCGCCGGTAAAGGAGCCTTTTTTATGACCGAAGAATTCGCTTTCCAGGAGGGTTTCCGTAATGGCGCTGCTGTTCACGGCTCCGAAAACATTGTCTTTGCGGGTGCTCGAATAGTGTATAATCCTGGCAATGTTCTCTTTACCGGTGCCGCTTTCGCCGGTGATGAGCACGTTGGCATCGGGGTAATTTGCAGCGGCAATGGCCTGGTCGAACACTTCAAGTATCTGGGGGCTGACACCGATGAACTGGCGATCAATTTTTTCTTCGAGCGATTTTGAGATCAGGGAGTTCTTCTCTTCCATCTGCGTCAGCTTCCGCTGCATCTGAAGATATTTTTGCGTGCGCTCGATGGCAATCTGAATGTCGAGGAACCTGAACGGCTTGCGCAGGTAATCGAACGCGCCGAGCCTCATGGCCTTGATTACGGTATCCATGTCGCCATGGGCAGAGATGATGATGACTTCCATTTGAGGGAACTGAATTTTTACATCCTTCAGGATATCCAGTCCATTCACCCCGGGCAGCCTCACATCGAGGATCATGAGGTCTATTTTATGGTTGTTGAGTACGTTTCGCCCTTCCCTTTCCGTGTTAGCCTCGAACGATTGAAATTCCGAATCAACAAAAAAACCGGTTAGTTCTTCCGTGAATTGTTTCTCGTCGTCGAGGATCAGGATCTTAATCTTTTCTTTTACTTCCATTTTCAGGTCTGCTTTGATTGTTCAGCACTATCTTAATAGTTGTCCCGTTCGGCTTGTTGCTTACGATTTCAATCGTTCCGTCCATTTCCCTGATGATCTGGTAGCAGATCGATAATCCGAGCCCGGTACCTTTACCTTCGTCCTTGGTCGTATAAAAAGGAAGCAGGATGTTGTTGATATCGTCGCTGCTGATACCGGTGCCGTTGTCGGCAACTTCAACCAGCAGGAACTGATTTTCCTGGTACGACCTGATCTCAATGAGCGGATCCTTCGGTTCTGCATGGTTGTTTTTATTTTCGATGACCGCATCCTTGGCATTTACCAGCAGGTTGATGATGACCTGTTCGAATTTATAGGTGTTGCCGAATACCTGGGGCAGTTGTTTGTCGAGCATCAGGTTCAGGGTTATTCCAAGATGCTTGAACTGTTCCGTAATCATCGAGACGGCATTTTCGATACTTGAGTTGAGATCGAAGGCAGTCGGAATATAATCGTCGTGGGTTCTTGAAAATGCCCGCACATGGTCGATAATGTTCCTGATCCTGGTGATGTTGGAGAATATTTTTTCGGATTTGCCGGCGAGAAATTCGGCATCGATAGTTTCCTTTTTCGCTGTCTCAAATAATATTTTATCCATCACCATCGAAATGATGTTCAGCGGCTGGTTGATCTCATGTGCCATGCCCGATGCCATCTCACCCAGGTTGGCCATGCGGTCGGCATGGATCTGCTTGGTCTCGGTTTTTTTTCGCTGCGAAATATCGCGGATGATGATCATGAAGGAAAGTGGCTTTCCGCCCGGGTCCTGGATCAGCGTTGTACTTATTTCGGCGGGAAACAACGTGCGATTTCTCTTTCGGATTTTAAGTTCGATGTTTTGTGCCAGCCCTTCGTTCATCGTCTTTTCATATAATTCCCTCAGCTTGATTTTCTCTTCGGAAGGAACAAACAACAGTGCTTTTTTTCCGACCAGATCCTCCCTGGAAACGGCTCCGAATAGTTCCAGGCCAATCCCGGAAGCTTCGGTGATGATCCCCCTGAGGTCGATCAATAATATGCCGTCGGGAGAAGCATTCAGCATTGTTTTATATTTTTCTTCACTGACTTTCCTTGCCTGCATGGCCAGTTTAAGGTCGGTGATGTCTTCCGAAATACCCAGTAAATATTCAGGTTCTCCCTGGGCGTCGAACATCGGAACCTTTTGGGTATGAAGTGTTCGCAGTCCTTTATGTTTGGTCTGGATCGGCTCTTCGGGAATATCGACCATCAACCTGTTCGTCATCACTTCCCGGTCCATTGCATTAAAGCTGTCAGCCTGTTCTTTCGGAAAAAAATCATAATCGTTTTTGCCCACCAGTTCGTCTGAGGAAATGCCCAGCAGCGCTTCTCCGGCCCTGTTGATCCGGACAAATCGCAGATGCTTCGCATCCTTGATGAAAATCATGTCCGGAATGTTATCAATGATCGAATCCAGGAAGCTGTTTACCCTCCGTATTTCTTCCTCCGCCTTTTTACGTTCGGTAATATCCTGGATGGTGCCGATGCTCCTCACTGGCTTGCCCGCCTCGTCAAATTCCACCTGACCCATTGAATAAATAGTGCGAACCTCGCCATCCTGGCGGATAATGCGGTATTCCAGCGAGGGCGAATTGCCATTTGCCAGGTTATTGTTCAGGCTGTGTGTAAACGATTCAACATCATCGGGGTGGATTGCTTTGAGGAGTGATTCAGACCTGCCTTCATGTGTCTCGGGATCGATGTCGAAAATTTTGAACATTTCATCCGACCACTTTACCGTATTTGACCCCAGGTGCCAGTCCCAGCTTCCGATATTTGCAATTCGCTGGGCTGCCGCGAGGCTTGCTTTGTGCTCTTCCAGTATCTTTTCCGTTATTTTACGCCTGGTAATATCACGAATGATCCCGGTGAAAAATTTTCCGGAAGCTGTTTCCCAGTTTGACAGGGATATCTCTATGGGGAATTCGTGACCATTTTTATGCAGTCCGTTAATTTCGAGCGTTCTGTTGATCAAACGATTATCTTTGTTGTTGAGGATGCGTAATATATTTTCATGGTGCTGCTGCGCGTATGAGTGAGGCATGATCATGGTCAGGTTTTTCCCGGTTATTTCTCCCGTTTCGTACCCGAAAATATTTTCTGCACCATGGTTCCAGCCTGTAATCGTTCCCCTGCTGTCGGATGTTATGATGGCATCGTTGGCCGATTGGGTTACCGCCCGGTAACGCAGCTCGCTTTCCTGGA
Organism: bacterium; assembly: GCA_037141055.1. Classification (GTDB taxonomy): domain Bacteria; phylum Bacteroidota; class Bacteroidia; order Bacteroidales; family FEN-979; genus CAIVAT01. The sequence continues at coordinate 5,406 of JBAXDH010000076.1, forward strand.
GCAATTCCTCGTCGTGCTTACGTTTGGTAATGTCATGAACGACTGTAATCCGGTATTTGCTTCCGTGAACGTAAATTTTTTCTGCAGAAATCAGCACGTGCTTTATGTCACCGTTCTTTGCTTTCAGGTTAACTTCAAGGTTTGATTCTTCTTCGCTGGGAGGAATCTGCTGAATCATGGATGTTGTACTTTCAGCAGTCAGGATGCCCAATTCCAAAGGTGTTTTGCCGATCACTTCACTTTTATCGAATCCCAGCAATGTGGAAAATGCTTCATTTACTTCGGTATATGCACCCGTTTCCATGTCTGTTAACCCGCATGCGAACGGACTGAGGTAAAACATCTTTGAGAACTTCTCTTCCGATAGTCTTATCCTGGTCACGTCCTTTGAAACTCCGAGAATGGAGGGTTTCCCATCCCAGACTGCGTGTAAAACTCTTGTTTCAACATCGATTTCGTTTCCCGATTTTGTGAGCAGCGGAATTGGACTGAAATCAGTTGTTCCTTTTAACATTTCCGCGATAATCCGCGCAGCATCTATCCGGCGTTCGGGAGGATGCATCCTGAGCACCGACATGCCGGCGAGTTCTTTCGCCGTGTAGCCAAGCCGGCGCTTGACAACAGCGTTCGTGTGGACCAGGTTTCCCTGCTCGTCAAGAATGAAAAGAAAATCGTCGATTGTGTTAAACACGGTTTCGTAATTCTGGCGGGTTTGCTGCAGCAGCAAATCAGACTGCTTGCGGATGCTGATATCTTTGGCAAACCCGAGAAACTTCGAGTCGGAAAGTTTGACTCCGGAAATTGCCCACCACCGGTTCGTTCCGTTTTTATGCCGGAACATCACTTCTCCGTTTGAGCTGCCCTTGTGGGCCATGGTGCTGAATATTGCAAGTCCCTCTTCAAGGGATTCCGGCGGAAGCATATCAGAAACCGACATCTGCAAAAGTTCCTCTTTCGAATAACCGGTAATCCGGCATGCTGCGTCGTTTACTTCAAGGTATCGCCCTGCTTTGTTTGCGATAAAAACGCCATCGGGGGCATTATCGATGTAACTCCTGTATTTTTTTTCGCTTTCGATCAGGGAGGCATTCAGTTTGATCAGTTCACGCCGGTTCCGGGCCTCTTCAAGCTCCCGCTGCACGATTGGGATGAAGCGGGACATGTTGTTTTTCAGCATGGAATTATGTGCTCCGGCTTTAATGAGCTGCACTGCTTTTTCTTCTCCGATCGTCCCTGAAACAATGATAAACGGCATGTCGCAGCCATGGGATTTATAAATTTCAAGTGCTTCGTCGACCGTAAAGTCCGGCATGGAAAAATCGGAAATTATCAAATCCCAGGGTGCGAAATCAAGAGCCGCTATCATCTCCGGCGCATTTTCGACCTGCTTGTAAGAAACTTTATAGCCTGCTTTCTGAAGGTGCTTCACATTGAGCTCGGCATCGGCATGGCTATCTTCGATGATTAGGACCTGGAGTTTCATCTTCACTTCATCATTTGGGACAAAGTTATGGCTTTACACGACATGGCCGCTGATTTCTTTCCCCGGCATAAAAGACTGTCAGGTTCCGGCACATTAAAAAATCTTGCTGCAGCCCGGATTCCGGGTAAATTTTCCGATAAAAAATTTTGTAATTTAGCAGTTTAATGCAAATGCCATGCGACTATCACGGCTGCTTTTCCTGGTCCTCCTGCCCAGCTCGGTTTTCTTCAGTTCCTGCGAATACAAGCCAAGGGGTGATTATTTCCAAAACCTCAGCATCAGCCCGCCTTCCAATGTCCTGATCGAAATTGCCGGACATTCCGATACCCTGATTGCCATCAACACCCAAACATATAATGTACAGGTGACCTGTGGAAACCGAACCGTGCTTTTTTACCGGTTATACATCGACGGCGGCCAGGAACAGATGGAGAAATGCAGCAACAGCTTTTACATCGATCCGCTGAATTACATACACAAGGACGGGATATACAGGATGACCATTGAGGTGGGGATCAACACCGGTTCGGGAAGCATTGCAGATGCTTTGGGCGCAGAAGGATACCTGTTTCAGAAGGATTTCATCCTTGTTGTATTGCGCCAGCAGGTCGGATTTTATCCGGAGCTGCAGTTCGACAGGTCGGGAGGCAAGATGAAAGTGACCATGGATGTGCCTTCAAATGTACAGAATGTAAGGAAAGTTGTGTTCAGGAGATCCGTTGGAATTTCACCATCGGAAGTTTTTGCTGAAGTGAACAGCGTAACCCGTTATGAGGCGTATGACCCGCAATATGTGGGTGAAGGTGCCAGCTATACCGTACAAACATATATCGGAGATCCTTCAGGAACTGTGTTTTATCCTTTTGTGAGCGGGGGGCAGAACGCACAGGAAGATCTCCCTGTCGTAACAGCCGGAGTTTCTGCCACCGGGTTTCCGTTGTTGCGCTGGGATAAAACTCATTATGCATCCAACTGCGGGGGCTACCGGGTGTTTGGGATGCCTGAAAACTGGTCGCAGACCGCAAGCCTGCTTGCCACTGTCAGCAATATTTATGATACTGTTTTTCAAACCACGGGTGTCACCTTTCCCGGTTCTTACGAGTTTCGGGTGGCAGCCGTACCTGTTCAGTTGCCGGTCTGGTACACCGACCAGGAAGCCTGGAACTATTATGCCAATGGAACGGCCTGCCAGGTGGGGCTGAACTCCTTTTATTTCGACCGGTTTTTGTCGCCCGAAGGACCGCTGATATACTATTCCTCGACATCCAACGTGATCTACGAATATTCCATCGAAACCGGCGCCAATACCAATATGATCTCCACCGTGAGCGGATGGTTTTATACGTTTTCTGTTTCTCCCAACGGCAAATACCTGCTGGCGGCAACCGGCGCATCGAATTTTACCTATTTACTGTATGATCTCACCACGCACCAGGGAACCTCGGTGCCGAGCAGCCAGGTGATCGGGGCGGGAGCGGAGACCGGGATCATTTCGGTGGCGGATAATGGCATTGCCTCCATTATCACTTCAAACAAACTGGTCGTTTATGATTTTCTTCACCAATTACCGATAACACAGCAAGTTCTGCCAACATACGGCGATCGTACCGTGATTTCTGCCGACGGACAGTTCATTTTTGCAGAAGCCGGTTACCTTTACCTGTATAAACTTTCCGGTGCCGCACTGGAACAAAAATGGACGTCATCTTCCCAGGCGGGAACCTTCAAATATTACAGCTTCGAACCTGCCAGACCTTCAAAGGCAAGAATACAGATCGACCAGGTCATGTTCACCAAGGATTGCAACACCCTGGCAAACGAGGGTAGCTTTGTCATGGATATTGATTACATCTGCAACATCGATTTTGGAAACGGGCATATCCTGGGGAAAACAGCAACTGAATTCAAGGTGCTTGACCTGAACACGGGGCTGGTGCAGTTTCAGAATCCTACCGTGGCAAACAGCCTCACAACCGACCTAAGGATCAAAAAGAACACCGTCTACCATTCCGGCGGCAGGAAACTCATTATTTTTTAAGACCATGACCCGCAGCACCTTCATCCTCATTTTCGCCATCTGTGCCATCCTGCAGTTGCAAGCCCAAAAAGTGGAGCTGGTGCTCACCGGAGGAATGGCGGGCTATTCAATGCGCGACCTGAAAACGCTGAATTCGGAACTTCAGGGGCAGATCCCTTTTAACACAGTGGTAACCGATGATTTTCCAATGACCTTCCAGTTTGGCGGCCACTTTGCTGTCGTGTTCAGCAATAATTACAAACTCGGGCTGCTCTACGCTTTCAATTCAACCGGAAGCCGCATCGCCTCGGGTGATTATTCGGGCAGCTATCATTTCGACAATGTCGTCAGCGGTCAAACCATCGGCATGCTGAACGGGTTCCGTATGTATGATTACAAAGCTTTCCGGGTTGATTTCCAGGCGAACATCGGCCTTGTGTATTCAAATTTGAAAATGAATGAAGAACTCAGCGTTGCCGATACAACGATCTCATCTTCGTCAAAATACACCGCACTGGGTATTTTCCTGGAGCCCCGTGCCGAATTTTCTTACCAGTGGAAGAACCTGAAAGGCGGAATCTATATCGGGTATTTTGTGAACCCGATGGGCAAGATCCGGAATGCGAACGGACAGCAGTCGACCTCTACCATCAACTGGAGCGGGCTGCGGTTCGGGATCGAGATCGGCATCACCGGCGGCTCGGTAAAAACGAAAGGGGAGAAGGCAGGCAAAACCAAAGATAGTTATTAACCGGGGAGCGTGATACGGAAATATTGCTCTACATTTGCCGGTTTCAACACAATTCCAAACAATCGGCCATGCCTTTGAGCCTCGCCTCCATCAATTCGGGAAGCAACGGAAACTGTTATTATATCGGCACCGAAACGGATGCGGTCCTGATCGATGCCGGCATCTCATGCCGCCAGACGGAACGCAGGATGATGCGGATGGGTTTGCCCATGAGGAACGTGAAGGCGATTTTCATCACCCATGAACATACCGATCATACACGGGGTGCCGAGGTGCTTTCGCATAAATATGGCATTCCCGTTTATATTACCGGGGCAACTTACCGGAACAGCCGGATGAAGCTGGCACCCGAGCTGATGTGCTCATTTACCGCGGGTTTCCCGGTGACGGTGGGTGGGCTGGCCGTGACCCCGTTTTCAAAACGGCATGATGCCGCGGAGCCGCACAGCTTTATTGTAAGTACAGGCACACGCACCGTGGGGGTTTTTACCGATATCGGGGTCGCCTGCGAAGAGGTTGTGAGGCATCTCAGCCTGTGTGACGCAGCCTTCCTGGAGGCCAACTATGATGAAGCCATGCTCGAAGGCGGGCGTTACCCGGTGCACCTGAAGCGGCGCATCCGCGGGGATGAAGGACACCTGTCGAATCTCCAGTCGCTGGAACTTTTCACTGCTTTCGGGTCAAAAAATCTGAAACTCCTGGTACTTTCTCATCTATCGGCCGAGAACAACCACCCTCAGCTGGTTCATGACCTGTTTTCGCGGCATGCCAACGGCACAAAGATTGTGGTGGCCTCGAGGGATGAGGAGGGTGAGGTGTTTTGGGTGTGAGGGAGTGCAACTCGGCGTGACGAAAGATGGCCTCTAACCCAAACTTTCCTTGGTCCGGGACGTCAGGTTCCTGAAAAGTATCCTGAACGATGTGCCGTTGTTGCGCACAATTTTCACAGTGCCGTCCAGTTGCTCGACAAGCAGCCGCACAATGTACAGTCCGAGTGATTTTTCTGAATCCATGGTGGATGTCGCTGGCAGTCCAACGCCATTATCTTCCACAACAAGCGAGCACATGTGATCCTCCATCGCTTCGAGCGTTATACTGATTTCACCCTCCAGGTGGCCGGGAAAGGCATATTTGAATGCATTGGTGAGCAGTTCGTTGATGATGAGGCCGATGGGCAGGGCGGTTTCAATGCTCACATCCATGGGCTCCAGGTTTCTGACAAGGTTTACACGGTGCCCGCTGTAGGCTGTCATGATCATGTACGACAATGATTCAACATAACTTGCAAGGGGAATGCGGTCGAGGTTTTCCGACCGGTAAAGATGTTCGTGGATCAGCGCCATCGACCGTATCCGCATCTGGATGTCGATGATCATCCTGTTGAGTTCTTCGTTGGTATTGTTCCTGAGTTGAAAGTTGAGCAGGCTGATCACAATGGCGAGGTTGTTTTTAACACGGTGATGGATTTCACGCAGAAGCACCTCTTTTTGCTCTGCATTCCGCTGTTTCAACTCATCAATCTCCTTTTCTTTCGACCGGTCGCGGATCATCAGGATTACCTTAACCACTGTGCCATCTTTTAAAATAGGTGCTCTTGTGATTTCGGCATGAAGTTTTTTATCTTTCAGTTCTATTGTTTGCTCGCTGACAGACACAACTCCGGCGTCGAAAACCTGCCTGATCTCTTCGTGGGTGGTACTGCTGATAAAAGGGAAGCCAGGGGCTATTTCCACCCCGATGCAATCAGGGTTCAACCCCTGCCAGATCATCTCCGCCCTCAGTGCAGCATTGATCATGTCGATTTTATATTTTTCATCAACCACATAAATCCAGTCGGGAAGTGAGTCGAGCGTGTCTCGGTATTCAATCTCTGAGCGCCGGAGAGCTTCCTCCGTGTTTTTACGGCTGCTGATGTCGACAAAATCCACGGCAATTTCCCCAGGCCCGGTATTGAACACATGTACAAAGTAATGACCGGAGAACCTTTCATCAGAATACCCGATTTCGAATGATTGCGGTCCGGTTTCCTGCCTGGCTACCTTGCGATACAGTTCAGGAATTTCCGTATTGGTTAGATTCGGAAATGCCTCTTCAATGGTTTTTCCGAGCAATAACTGGTTTGAAATCCCGATTATTTTGTCGGAGGAGGGGTTTGCGCCTGTAAGGAGGAGCCTTTCATCAGATTCCAGGTGATAAAAATACATGGCGGTTGGTGAAGATTCCACAATGCTCCTGAATTTTTCCTCCGATTTCTGCAGGGCCTCTTCTGCTTTTTTCCGTTGGGTAATGTCACGCACGATTGCCCACATTCCCTGATTTTCACCAGCTGCATTCCTGATCATGAAAGTGCGGAGTTCAACAGGGAAGATCGTGCCGTCCTTCTTTTGATACTCCTTCTCGTAAACACTTGAATGGCCATGGACTAAAATTTCATCAGAAACGATCTTCTGCTCATAATCATGCCATTTTTTCGGAGTGAGATCGCTGTACGTAAGTTGTGTCAGTTCCTCGGCACTGTATCCAACCAATTGCTGGTAAACTTCATTGGAGTCCGCAATGTTTCCTGACATGTCACAATACACATAGCCGTCCATCATGCTCATGTGGAGCATGCGGTATTTCTCTTCGCTCTGCCGCAATGCCTCTTCGATTGTTGCTTCGTTTCGGATGTTGCTACTGGTTTTCTTCATGTTAAAGAGTTGAACCGTGGACAAAACAGGCCGGTGACCATGCCAAAGATAAAAAAAAGTTCAATACTAAAAAAAATCATCAACTTGCCGACCTCCGTGAATGATGGCATGGATGGGGATGAAACGTTTTTTTTCTACCTTTGTCAGCAGATCTACCCCTATGGAACAGCGAAAAAACGATCACATTGCACTGGCTTTTTCGTCGCAGGCTGATACTGCCCATGCCGATTCCCGCTTTACATACGAACCGATGATGGGTTCACACACGAGGGGTGAAACCGATCCTTTTCAATTTCTTGGCAGGACGATGCAGGTGCCCATGTGGGTTTCAAGCATGACTGGCGGCAGCGGGGAAGCCAGGACAATAAACCGGAACCTTGCGCGCGCCTGCAGCGAATTCGGCATGGGAATGGGATTGGGCTCCTGCCGCATACTCCTGGAAGATATGTCGCACCTGGATGATTTCGATGTCCGGGGCATTATCGGCGAGTCGTTGCCCCTTTACGCAAACATCGGGATTGTGCAGGTCGAACAAATGCTGGAGGATAAATCATACGGAAAGCTCATCGACCTGGTGGGCCTGTTAAAAGCCGACGGGCTTATTGTTCATGTGAACCCGATACAGGAATGGCTGCAAAAGGAGGGCGACATGCTCAGGCAATCTCCTGTCGACACGGTTGAAGCCCTCCTGGAACTCACAGGTCTGAAAATTATTGTCAAGGAGGTGGGACAGGGGATGGGCCCCGGAAGCATCACCCGGCTTATGAAACTTAATATTGAAGCGCTGGAGCTGGCTGCTTTCGGCGGTACGAACTTTGCCAAAATAGAACTCGCACGCTCCACGCCGCAGGCCCAGGAACTTTATGGACCGCTGGCCATGATCGGCCACACTGCCGGGGAGATGATCGGCATCGTGAACTCCCTCGTAATGGAAGGAAAACCGCTGGCATGCAGGCAGGTCATCATCACCGGGGGCATGCGTTCTTTTCTTGACGGCTACTATTACATGTCAAAATGCATGCTGCCGAGCATATACGGACAGGCTTCCGGATTTCTTCGCCATGCAAGGGGCGATTATCACGAACTTCAGGCGTATGTCGCAGGGCAGATCAGCGGGCTGAAATTCGCCAAAGCATTTCTTAAAATAAATTACTGATGGTCACACATGACATTATTCGCGGCTTTTCCAAACTTACCGAAGAGGAGAAGCGGAACTTCATTGCCAGGCTGTGCAGCGATCCGCCACAGGCTGAGGACCGGATGGAACGTTTTTTAATGGAAGATGAAACCGAGAGGATCCAGTTTCTCGAACTTTGTGAGAATACCATCAGCAGTTTTCATACCCCGTATGGCATTGCCCCGAATGTACTGGTGAATGGCAAAGTATGTCATGTTCCCATGGCCATTGAGGAGAGTTCCGTCGTTGCCGCAGCTTCACACAGTGCCCGCTTCTGGGCCGAGCGTGGCGGATTTTCAGTAACTTCTATTTCCACGGTTAAACTCGGCCATGTGTATTTCCGCTGGTTCGGTGAATCTGCTTACCTCAGGGAGCGCTGGCACCAGCTCAAACTCTTCCTGCTGGAACGTCTCAAGAAGTTAACTTCCAACATGGTCCGCCGCGGCGGAGGGATACTCAGCCTCGAACTGCTGGATGAAACCGCATCAATCCCGCATCTGTTCAAGCTCGAGCTGAAGGTAGAAACGATGAACTCCATGGGTGCCAACTTTGTAAATACCTGCCTGGAGGATATGGCCGAAGCGCTAGACCTGTTTTTTACCGTGGATGACCTCCCAGGGGATAAAAAACTCCAGGTTGCCATGGCCATCCTGAGTAATTATACACCTGAATGTACGGTCACGGTGGAGGCACAATGTGAAATTGAACACCTGAAACCGATTGCGGAACGATTACCTGTTGAAATGTTTGCCGATAAGCTCTGCCTTGCCTACCAGATCGCCTGGCATGATCCTTCCCGGGCAGTCACCCACAACAAAGGGATCATGAACGGAGTGGATGCCGTGCTGATGGCAACCGGAAACGATTACCGGGCTGCTGAGGCGGCCGCACATGCATTTGCCGCGCGCGACGGGCAATACCGCGCACTCAGCTGCTGCGCGATCAACGGCAGCGTCCTCTCGATCGGCCTTACCCTTCCGCTTGCCCTCGGAACTGTCGGAGGCATCACAAACCTGCACCCGCTGGCACGCCTGTCGCTGGAAATCCTGGGAAACCCCAATGCGAAAGAACTCATGGGCATCGTTGCCGCAGTTGGCCTGGCAAGCAATTTTGCAGCCATCCGAAGCCTTGTCACCACCGGCATTCAAAAGGGGCATATGCGGCTGCACCTCTCCAACATCCTCAACATGCTCAACGTGAACAACGGCCAGCGTGAGGCAGCTGAAATATATTTTACTGACAGGAAGGTGAGTTTCAATGCAGTTAAACATTTCCTGCATGAAACCATCCATTGAATTACATGCCAACGGGAAACTTCTCATTTCGGGTGAATACCTGGTGCTCGCCGGGGCCAGGGCGCTCGCGCTGCCGGTGCGGTTCGGCCAGCGGATGACTGTTTCTGAATCTTCCGGGAATTTTGTTGAATGGGAAAGTACAGCCCCGGGCGGGAGGTGGTTTTATGCAACATTTGATCCGGGTTCACTTGCGATTGTTTCTTCCGGAGATGATGAAGTTGCAGGCCGCTTACAGACGCTGCTCCTTGCAGCCCGCAGTCTGAACCCGGAATTCCTGACAGGGCAGGCCGGCCTGAAAATCAGTGTCGAGGCAAATTATCCGGTCGAATGGGGGCTGGGCAGCAGTTCAACCTTGATTTCGCTTGTTGCAGGATTCGCCGGTGTTGACGCATATCAGCTATTCCGAATGATTTCCGGAGGTTCCGGATACGATATCGCCTGTGCACGGAGGCAGGGGTTGCTTTATTACAGCCTGATCAACGGCATCCCTGATATTTCGGATGCATCAGCAGGCAAAGCACTACGTGAATATGCCTGGTTCACCTATCTTGGCACCAAGCAGGACAGCAGCAGGGAAGTCGATGCATTCCGGGCAAAGAAAAATTATTCTGCAGCAACACTGGAGGAGGTTTCCCGGCTGTCAGCCGACATATGCGAAGCCGCTTCAGCAGAAGAGCTTATAGGTTTTGTCGATAGGCATGAGCGCCTGGTATCGGCAGTTCTGAACAGGGAACCCATTGCCGGTCGTTTTCAGTCTTTCCCCGGTACGGTGAAATCGCTCGGCGCCTGGGGCGGCGATTTTGCAATGTTTGTCAGTGCGGAGGAGCCGGAGGTAGTGAAAGGCCATCTTCACAGGTTCGGCTTTACAAACATATTCCGGTATAATGAACTAGCCATCACACCATGAAAATACCTTCATCATCCGGAGATACCGCAAACCTGTGTGTGACCTGGCAATGCCCGTCGAACATCGCACTGGTTAAATACTGGGGCAAGAAACCCGGCCAGTTGCCAGCCTCCCCGTCGCTCAGCATGACCCTGAACCATGCAGTAACGCAAACCAGTGTAACGGTGTTGGATGGTTCTGCCAGCCAAGGACTTCTGTCGGTAAACGGTGACCCCGGTCATCCGTTTCTGCCGAAGATGCAACAGCTGCTCCTGCACATGGCGGAGGAGTTGCCGGTGTTGAACCGGGTTTCACTGGCTGTAACGACCGAAAACAGTTTTCCCCATTCCACGGGCATTGCCTCATCCGCCTCGGGCATCGGCGCGTTTGCACTGTGCCTGCTCAGCATTGGCCGGCAGCTCATGCAACAGGAGATTTCCTCGGATGAGTTGTTGCACCTGGCCTCACGCGCTGCGCGGATGGGATCGGGAAGCGCCTGCCGGTCATTGTACGGAGGGTATGCGGCCTGGGGAGAAACGGCGGGTTTGAAAGGATCGTCCGATGAGTATGCCATCCCGGTTTCCGCTCTGGTTCACCCGGAGATGCTGAAGATGCGGGATGCCATCCTGGTGATCTCTTCACAGCCGAAGAGCATGCCGAGCACGCTGGGCCATAAATCGATGGAAGGCCATCCGTTTTACACGGGCCGCATTGCACAGGCGAATCAAAACATGGAAGAGGTGCTTAAGTCTCTGGCCGGCAATGACTTTGAGAAGCTTTGCATTATCGCAGAAGGCGAAGCGCTCACCCTGCATGCCCTCATGATGAGTGCCAGTCCCGGCATCATGCTGATGCTGCCATCAACGGTTGAAGTCATTCATCGCGTGCGCGATGCCAGGAAATCAGGACTGCCGCTGTGTTTTACCCTCGATGCCGGTGCAAATGTTCATATATTGTACCCCGACAAATCGGCCGGAGCTGTTGAGGCATTCATCAGCGATGCCCTCGGTCCGCTGTGTGAAGGCGGGAGGATTATTTTCGATGGCTGTGGCGGGGGACCATTAAGGTTAACGGAATCTGTCGGCCATGGCTGAAGATATTTCCCCGGTAATGGCGCAAAGACGCAATCCTGAATTTCCCGCAAAACTTCTGCTTTTCGGTGAATATTCGATACTGCTCGGATCATCGGCGCTGAGTCTGCCGGTGTCAGCATTCGGAGCCAGCCTGAAATTTATCAGTTCCGCTTCCGGTGACGGACGTTTGCAGGCAGAGGAAAGCAACATCCGGCTGAGGATGTTGCGTGACTTTTTTCTCGCAGATTCACCTGTATTCGGCAGTTTTCTCGACCTCAATAAACTGTGCAGCGATATCGGGAACGGGCTTTACCTTGAATCAGACATTCCCCAGTGCTACGGTATGGGCAGTTCCGGGGCCCTGTGTGCGGCAATTTACAGCCGGTATGCGACAGAGCCCGGGGATATGCGTGGGGATGCCGGGTTGAAAAACATCGCAAAGCTCCGCAAATCATTCAGCCTGATGGAATCATGCTTCCATGGAAAAAGCTCAGGTTTCGATCCGCTGGTTTCTTTCCTTGGCACTCCATTGTTGCTCGATCGTTCCGGTGAAATTGCAACTGCCGGGTTTCATCTGCATTCCATGGCGGAAAACGGC
>JBAXDH010000077.1:0-17335 GCA_037141055.1 bacterium
ACCTTGTCACCTTGTCACCTTGTCACTTTTTCACCTTGTCACCTTGTCACTTTAAACGCTAAAACCTAAAATTTAAAATGGGACCCCCCGGGTATATATTGATTGGATTTTTCGTGATTTCACTTCTGGTTGCCGCAGTTGTTGGCCTGGTGCATTCCAAGCCACTGGCGCGGGCCATGACCATTCTTTATGTGTTCATCCACATTGCCTTTTCCGGCTATGCATGGCTTCACCTTGGTGAAACAGCGCTCGGGTACTTCACCTTCGATCCGCTGGGGGTTCTTTTACTTTCCATCCTCTCCGTGCTCACCATCACCACGGTCTATCATGGTTTTATCTACGTAAGGGATTCGGGCGCACGGGTGTATTCCATTTATCATTCGGCACTCATTGCCCTTGTGGCTGCCATGTCCGGCGCCTACCTGGCAAACGGGATGACCACTGTCTGGATTTTTGTCGAAGCCACCACGCTTGCCGTCGCTGCATTGATCTACCACGACCGCACCCCGATGGCGCTCGAAGCAACCTGGAAATATGTCTTCGTCTGTTCTGTAGGAATTGCCCTGGCCTACCTGGGGATTCTCTTCCTCGGATTTACGGTTCACGATGTCAGGTTGTTACATCTTTCCTTCGACAGCATCACCGAAATTGCAAGGATGGCCAACCCGCTCTATCTTAAAATTGCCTTTGTGTTTGTACTGGTGGGCTACAGCACGAAGATGGGACTTTTCCCGATGCACACGGTCACCGTGGATGCCCATACTGTTTCACCGCCGCCCATCAGCGCATTCATCTCCACAACGCTGATGAATGTCGGGTTCCTGGCAATTTTCCGCATCTATGCATTGTTCTCGGCCACCACCATCCTGCCATTCATGAACAGGGTGCTGATTCTGTCAGGGGTGCTGTCGTTGCTGGTTTCAGCGGGATACATGCTCAAGGCCAGGCACAACAAACGCATGCTTGCTTATTCCAGTCTCGAAAACATGGGCATCGTTGCAATCGCCCTTGGTGTTGGCGGGATTGGTTACTACGCCGCCATTCTTCACATCATCCTTCATTCGTTTACCAAGGCCGGCTTGTTTTACCAGATGGGGCAATCGTATAAAGTGATGGGGACATACAAACTCGACGAATCGGGAAATTATATGGCGCTTTACCCCGCAGGCGCAACGGCACTGCTTCTTGGATTTCTTTGCATAACCGCCATCCCGCCCTCCGGCATGTTCATCTCCGAATTATACCTGATGAAGGCCATGGTCGGTTCGCAGAATTACCTGCTGCTCGCCGCGACTGCCATTCTGCTGTGCTACGTGCTGTATGCGCTGCTTACCAGGGTGCTGCACATCGTCTATTCACAGCCGCGCGAAAAACCCCTGCATGAACTGCAGAAGGTAAGCCCGTGGCAGTCGGCAAGCCAGTATGTGCTGTTCGGACTGGTTATTTTTATCTGTTTTGCCCAGCCTGCACCGCTTCGAAAACTTATCGAATCAATCATCCAGTCATTGCCGAAATAATGACAGACAATAAATATATCGAAATACTCACAAACCCCGGTACAGTGAAGCTGGCCGATATTCCCGTGCTGGAATATTCTGAGTTCTCAGCCTTTATCGACCTGGTGATGGGGGAGGAGGGAACTCATTGCCTGGCTTATTTTGTGTTGCCTCAGGCCGGCGTTCACCGGTTTATTTGCTGCATGGCGGCCGATGAAAATCACACCATCCTGGTTTTTTCCCATCAGCGGCCTGTTGAATCTGCCGAACCCCTTCCTACGCTGACTGCCCGCCATTTTCAATTTCATATTTTTGAACGGGAGATTCACGAGAATTTCGGGATTTGCTTTGAAGGGCACCCCTGGATGAAGCCTGTCCGCTACCCGTTCGACCGCGCGGACCAGTCGGAAACGATGAATGATTATCCTTTTTTCTCCATCGACGGAGAACAACTGCATGAAGTCGGCGTTGGCCCCATCCATGCCGGCATCATCGAACCCGGCCATTTTCGATTCATCTGCCAGGGCGAGCAGGTGTTGCATCTCGAAATCCACCTGGGGTACCAGCACCGTGGCGTGGAACGCCTGTTTGTTGACAAGCCGGGCATCCTTCATCAATCGATCCTGGCGGAAAGCATTGCCGGGGATACGGTTGTCGGCCATTCTACGGCGTATGCAGGGGTGGTGGAATCGCTCGCGGGAATCACTGTTCCCCGGCAACTATCGGTTGAACGGGTCATTGCGCTCGAACTGGAGCGCATAGCGGTGCACATTGGCGACACTGCGGCTCTTTGTACCGATATCGCATACCAGTTCGGCCAGGTCGTCAACGAGGCGCTGCGTACCATCGTCATCAACACCACCCAATCCTGGTGCGGAAACCGTTTTGGCAAAGGACTGATTCGCCCCGGCGGGAGCAATTATCCGCTGACGGAAGCAATCATTGAGGAAGTGCTTAAAAACCTGGCGGAGGTGGAAGAGAGGTATCTTCGCGCCACCTACAGGATCTTCTCCCTGCCCAGTGTGCTCAGCCGTTTTGAAGGCACCGGGAAAGTCACGACCATGCAGGCCTCCCTGATCGGTGCCGTGGGAATGGCTGCGAAGAGCAGCGGAATGTACCGGGACATCCGCTGGTCGCATCCGTTCGCTGCATACAGGGATCGGATATATGAACCGGAGATGCTCCACAAAGGCGACGTATGGTCGAGGGCGATGCTGCGGAAACTGGAAGTGATACAGTCCATTGCGGTCATACGGGAGTTGTTAAAGGAAATCGTCAATCGTCAATCGTCAATCGAAAATCCAAAATACGATCTCAACCTGGCGCCTTCATCGCTTGCCATTTCCCTCGTTGAAGGATGGCGCGGTGAAATTTGCCATATCGGGGTAACAGATGATCATGGGAAAATAATTCATTACAAAACAAAGGACCCGTCGCTGCACAACTGGACGGCTTTGGCACTGGCGGTTCGTAACCAGGAGATTTCGGATTTTCCGTTGTGCAATAAGAGTTTTAACCTGAGCTATTGCGGGAATGACCTTTGAAAGAGGGAAACACGACAAAACGAATCGAAAGATACCAGATGCCAATCAAAGAAATAAACATTTTCCGCCATCATGGCAAACAATACGTCCCCGACCTCCGCAAGGCCGAAATCCCGGGAGTATTTCGCGGCAGGCCCGTTATCAGTGCGGATATCACCGCCCGTGAAGCGGAAGTTGCCTGCCGGTTGTGTCCTGCAGGGGCCATTGAATCAGGATCCCCTGACGCTGAACCCGGGCAACCCGTTTGCAGCATCGACCTTGGCCGTTGCGTGTTTTGCCGTGAATGTGAATTTGCGTTTCCCGGAAAAATAAGGTTCACCAACGATCATAAAATTGCCTCAAACCTCCGGGAGCGGCTTGTTGTTAAAGCTGGGTCTGAACAGCCAATTCAGCTTGACCCTGAAAAGATACGCACCGAAATCCGTTCATTCTTCAAACATGCCCTGAAGCTTCGCCAGGTTTCGGCTGCCGGCGACAATTCTGCCGAAATGGAGCTGAATGCCGCCGGGAATGTGAACTTCGACATGGGCCGCTACGGCATCGAATTCGTTGCTTCACCCCGGCATGCCGACGGCATTGTCGTTACGGGGCCAATATCGCAGAACATGGCGGAAGCCCTGCAGATTTGCTACGATGCCATCCCGCTGCCTAAAATCATCATCCTCGCCGGGACAGATGCCATCAGCGGTGGGATCTTCGCTGGCAGTGCCGCGCTGAACAGGGAGTTTTTAAACAAATACCAGGTTGATCTTTATGTCCCTGGAAATCCGCCGCATCCGCTGACCTTCATCAACGGGGTCCTCGATTTAATTGGAAATTACCGGGGCAGGTGAGCTCGCCGACGACACGATCCTGTATGTGTGCTCGGCAATAACGAGTTCTTCATTGGTGGGGATTACCATGACAGTTACCCTCGATCCGGGTTTGCTCAGCGTCATCTCCCTGCTTTTCACCCCTGCATTCTTTTCCCCGTCGAATTCAATGCCCATGTAATCCATGTCTGTACAGCATAATTCACGTGTCGCGGGATCGTTTTCCCCGATGCCGCCAGTGAATATCAGAAGGTCGGCTCCACCAAGTGCCGCGGCATAGGCGCCGATATATTTTTTGATCCGGTAGCGGAACATTTCGAGGCCCAGGATGGCCCTTTTGTTCCCGGCAACGGCTTCTTTTTCAATCTCCCGCATGTCCGAAGAAATCCCGGTAATGCCTAGCATCCCGCTGTGCTTGTTGACAAGGGTATTGGCCACCGCGATGTTCAGTTCCTCCTTTTCCATCACGAACGTAAGCACGCCAAGGTCCATGTCCCCGGAACGGGTTCCCATGATAAGCCCTTCAACTGGCGTCAGCCCCATGGAAGTGTCGATCGATTTGCCGTATCTGATGGCGGCCATTGAGGTCCCGTTCCCCAGGTGGCAGGTGATGATTTTCATCGATTCCATGGTTACACCCAGTATTTCACAGGCACGCCTGGCAACGTAATAATGGCTTGTGCCGTGAAATCCGTAGCGCCGGATGCCATACTTTTTATAGAGGGAGTAGGGGATTGCATACATGTAGGCATGGGCCGGCATGGTCTGATGAAAGGCCGTGTCGAACACTGCAACCTGCGGAACTTCCGGGAGCAGGTGCTTCATGGCCTGAACCCCTTTTAAATTGGCAGGATTGTGAAGGGGGGCAAGCGGAATACACGCTTTGAAGTCTTTAATGGTTTCCTCGGTAATGAGGCTGCTTTCCTGGAAACGTTCCCCTCCATGCACCATCCGGTGCCCCACGGCATCGATTTGCGACAGTTTGGTGATGCAGCCATGATTGCTGCTGATCAACACGCCCAGCACATATTCAATGCCCGTTTCATGGTCGATTACTTCACCTTCAAGCTTCACAATGTCGCCGTTTTCCTTTTCATGCTTTAAAAACGAGCCCTTCATGCCCACTTTTTCCACGATTCCTTTTGCGAAGAGCTGGTGTTTTTCGATGTTAAAAAGCTGGTACTTGATGGACGAACTTCCGCAATTTAATACAAGAATATTCATAATCTATAGGTCTTTTCCAACCTTACGTTGGCATTGAATATATTTAACCACGAAGGACACAAAGGATTTCACGAAGGAGCACAAAGGCATATCAGCTGATTCTCAACCTCTTTGTGTGCCTTTGTGCTGTACTTTGTGTCCTTTGTGGTTCATTTGTTTTTTTTTCCTGGTTTACCGGGAAGTGTTAAATCTCTTCTGCAACTTTATTTCCTTCTGCATCATACTCATAAAACCCGATCCCGCTGATCCGTCCAAGCCTGTTCGCCCTTACCAGTTTCTTGATCATCGGGGATGCTATGTATCTCGGGGACCCGAATTCACCGTAAAGATTTTCCATCCAGCGCACAATCTTATCGAGGCCCACTTTATCGGCAAACTCAAACGGGCCGAGTGGCATGTTGAAACATGAGCGCATGGTGAGGTCGATATTTTCCATGGAACTCACCCCTTCCATCAGCGTTTCGCACGCCTCATTCAGCAGGACCACAAAGAGCCTCACACTGACAAGCCCCGGGGATTCAATGACAGGGATGGATATCTTCTCAAGTAACTTAACAAACTTGATCACCCGTTGATAGGCCTCATTGGAAGTGTGCAGTCCTTTGGCAAGTTCCACAACACTCGCACCGGGGGCGGTGGTGGATATATGAAGACTGACGCAGCGCTCCTTGTGCTCAAGCTCCGACGATAATTCCGTTATGACAATGGTGGAGGAATTTGTCGCAATAATGCACTCTTTGCTTACCTCCTTTTCGATTTTCATAAAAACCTCTTTCCGCATTTCAAAACCGGAATGTCCATGTTTTGATTTGATGGTTTCAATAACGAGGTCGCAATCGTGAAAATCGGAATATGTAACGGTTCCTTTTATCCTGGAGAGGATTGCCGTCTTTTCACCCGGAGTGAGGCCCCAGTGATTTATTTCACCGTCCAGTTCCCTCCTGATTTCCAAAAAAGAATTCCGGATCAGTTCGTCGGTCAATTCGAGAAAAACAACCTCAATGCCGTGTTTTGATGCGGTGATTGCCAGTTCCTGCCCCACGCTGCCGCAACCGACAATTCCTATCTTTGAGAACAGGATTTTAGGTCGCGAATGTTTGCTGAGCCCGTATTTCTCGATGGGCTCCACTATCATTTCTGCCATAATGTTTATTGTAACGATTCATTGTGTCACGTCTTCCCCAGCATCTTCGCATTAAATGCCTCCTCGCCGGTTTTCTCAATGTCGGCGATGATCTTTTCGGTCACGGAGATAATATACGCCTTCTGCTTCCGGAAGTGGATGAACATGGCTGCCAGGTTTACGGCAGGTTCAATACCTTTGGGATTCCGGAAAATTACCGTGAAGAACATCCTCCAATAATTAAGCCCCGTGGCTTTGGAAAATCCGGCTTTCCCGCATACCCTCAGGAAAGAGCGCATGTAGATCAGCCAGGTTTTGAAATCCGGTTTGTGCCTGTAAGCTGTTTTAACGTGCAACCCGGTGTAAATAACTCTTTTGTAATAATTCGTCGGACTGAAAATCGATTCAATGATCCGGATGTAATTCTTCAGGATGGTGACCCGTGAAGTCAGGGTCAGGAAGTTCAGCCCGCTGGTGGTCTGGTCGATATCAGCATCGGTGACCGATTTGGAATGATAATGGAAAAGGCGGTTTTCAGCTTCAAGGCGGCGGGTAAGCTGGGTGTTGGGCAACGCGTAAAGCAGCCCGATCATGGCCATGCAGATGCCCGAATCCTGTATGGAATCGATCATCAGATCGGCAATCACGGGCCTGTCGCTGTCAAATCCAAGGATGTAACCGCCGTTGCTCACCATCCCGTACGACATGATCTTCTTTACCGCATCAACGATGGACTTGTTAACGTTCTGGTTCTTGTTGTTCAGGGCGAGCGTTTCGCTGTCGGGTGTTTCAATTCCCAGGAAGACATACCGGAAATCGGCGTCCTTCATAAGCTGCAGCAATTCATCGTCATCGGCAAGGTTGACGGAGGCTTCCGTGGTAAAATAGAATGGGTATTTCCGGGCTTTTGTCCATGTGATTATTTCCCGCAGCAGTTCTTTGACTTTCTTTTTGTTGCCGATGAAATTATCGTCCACCATGTCGATATGGCCGCGATATCCCAGGTTGTAGAGCGACTGTAACTCCGATATTACCTGCTCATTGGTTTTAAACCGCGGAATACGTCCGTAAAGTTCAATGACATCGCAAAATTCGCAGTTGAACGGGCATCCGCGGATGAACTGCAACCCGATCATGATGTAATCATCAAAACTGATCAGGTCGTACCGCGGAACCACGGCCTTGAGCATGTCGGCACGGTCGGGAGAGACGTAGGTTCCGCTGGTCGCGCCATTTTTCAGGTCTTCCAGGAACTTGGGAATGGTGATTTCCCCCTCACCAAGCACCAGGAAATCGGCTTCCTTATAAAGATTCGGCTGTGACGTGGGGTCGGGCCCGCCAACCACTACAACCGAACCGAGACGATGGGCCCGTGTGATGAGGTCGAGCATGCTGTTTTGCTGCGGAAGCATCCCTCCGATGCACACAAGGTCGGCCCATGTCAAATATTCATCCAGCAGCGGTTCAACATTCTCATCGACCAGGCGAAATTCCCAGTGTTGAGGAAAAAGTGCGGCAACAGTGAGCAATCCAAGCGGTGCTGCCGGGTATTTTTTTCCAACCATCTCGCAAACTTCCTGGTAATTCCAGAAACTGTAGGCTGAAAATTTTGTCTGTACCAACAGACATTTTGTAACGCCATCGTGAAAATTATGCATAAACCCCTGTCTATCAAAAATCGGGCAAAGGTACGGAAAAAAATGCGTCACCCGGCACGCACTGAATGTTATGGTTTATTTATCATGGGTTACGAATTTCCTGCAACCCCCTGTCTTGCCCCTTGCTTCAGCCAGTAGTCAGGAATGAGAGTTCGCAACCCGGCTTTTGCCTGGGTGAATATGAATTTTCAGGGAACCCGCAGATGGCCAAATAGAAAAAACTCCGCCCGGGTTTTACGCCAGGCGGAGTTTTCAACTTGAGAACGGTTTCCCGTCAGCCTTCCTAATGGATGCTTGTCGCACCGTCCGTTGCAACGGGGATGGGCTTTATCACAAAAAGGTAGGAGGTTCCGCCGTAGAAAATACCGGTCCTTGAACATGGAACAATAACCATTGATTTCGGCCCGATCGGTAATTTTACCATGCTGGCGACCCTGGTGCCCCTCACCGTTCCTCCTTCAAGAAACGTATAATCCTGCACACCCGGGCGAAAGTACTGCGACGGCGCAATCTGGCGGCCTGTTTCATCGGTCAGGTTGATCAGGAAGCCGGAGCCGGTATTCTGAAGGTAGAGCATATTTTCAACCCGTACGACGTATGCAATTTTGGCTGCCTTGTTTTCTCCGGGGCTACCGTTTTTGATGTTTACCTGTGCAAAGGCGGAGGTCACACCGGCAAATAAAATCAGTGCAAGACTGAGCGCGGAAATAATTTTTGTTGTTTTCATGGCTTTTGGTTTTTAGGTTTGTAATTGGTTTGATGATGTAAAGATACCGCGACAGGCAAGGTGGCTTCAAGCGCTGAAATGCCTGATTTTAGTGAAAAAATGACGGGAGAAGCAAGCGCAATTCTACGCAGGGAGGTTGCGTAATTGGCTGCTTAGCGTTTTAGCGGGAAACATTTTTTACATTGAACGCTGCTGAAAATCCAATTTTTGATGTATCTTTCTGACAGATAATTGCAAACCAAAGATCATCGAGATGAAAGCAGCCACAGAAGCGGGATTTCTCCGGGGGGTGTTCAATTCGATTCCAAATCCGATCCTGATACACATCGGCAGGAAGGTTGTTTTTGCAAATGACCTTGTGCTGGGCATAACGGGGTTTGACAAGGATGAAATTATCGGAAAAAATGTGGCAGAACTTCTCTCAGACCCGACCGATACCCGTAATAATGCAGTATTCAACAACCTTTCGGGCGATTCTTTTGTAGAGGAAGAAGAATTTGAAGTGCGGTCGGAAAGCAGGAAAGTGTTGATCAAAAACTTCCTGCTGCGGAACACCCGGATAAAATATCTCGGGCAGGATGCCGTGATGACCATCCTGATCGACATCACCGAGCGGAAACATCTTGAAAAATATATACTCAGCCGCGTAATCGAAACGGAGGAAAAAGACAGGAAACAGTTTGCCGCCGATCTGCACGATGACCTGGGACCGACCCTTTCAAGCATCAAACTGCACCTTGGAATGCTGGAATATTCCAAAACTCCTGAAAAATTTGCTGAAACGTTGAGTATATGCAACCAGCAGCTCGCCGAAGCCATCGCCAAAATGCGGATCGTGGCCAACAATCTCATGCCGCGACTCATTGAAAACTTCGGACTTGAGGCTGCGCTGAATTCGTTTATAGGCACCATGCAAAATGAAGGGGTCTTCACCATCAGTTTAAAATCGAACCTCAAGGGACAGCGCTTCGCAAAACAAACCGAGCTCCATTTTTACCGGATCATCTGCGAGCTGATCAACAATACCGTGAAACATGCCGGTGCAACCACTGCAGATGTGAAACTCAGGGTTGCCAAAGGGATCCTTACCATGAACTATACCGATAACGGTAAAGGATACCAGGTTTCAACAACCGGCAAAACGCCCGGGGGAATGGGCGTTGGCAACATCATCCAGCGCGTGAACCTGATCGATGCGAAAATTCAGTTTCTGAACCGCAACGGCAAAACCGAAGTGAAGATCCGAAAGGAGTTGTAGCCACTACGGAAAACGCACAAAGGAAGCCACGTTGACAGTGACCTCCTTTGTGTGTTTTTGTGCCGTACTTTGTGCGCCTTTGCGGTTAATTTTTCAAGACGACCACAGTGATTTGATCTTCAATCTTAACGCCTCGATGGTTCCGACTGCGGGTATAAATCGTAACGATAGGTCTGGCCGGCCACAAATGGTCCCGGAACCATCGCCGGTGAAGTAAACAATTCAGTTTCACACTGAAAATGGCTGTACACCGGTCCAAGCACCAGTACGGCTACTCTGAAACCTTCGGCAGGGCCGCGCTCGTAGAAGTCATACGTTGAAACGCCCGGGTTGTATGATTTGGCAGGGGCTACAAGCCGTCCGTTTCCGTCCAGGATTTCGACCAGGTAAAAATTGCACAGTTTTCTATCGTTCAATGCGATGATGTTCACCTGGTGGCGGACCATCTGATTCACGGCAATCTTGCCATCTTTGTTGCCGATAGGGGCTGATGAAACTGACAATGTTGCACAAAAAATCAGTGCGAGACTCAGAACGGAGAAAATTTTTGTTGTTTTCATGGTTTTGTTTTTTTAAGGTTGGTTGTTTGTGTTCGTTGATGTAAAATTACATCGGAGAGCATGGTGGATTCAAGCGATGAATTGCCTGACTTTCCGGTGTTTTTTACCTTTCCGTGAACGTATTTTTGCGCATGGCCGGAAGAAAATCCGGGATGTTTGCATTAAATCAGTTTATAGCGTATCTTTCGCCTTGCAAATTGACACTAAAAGATTGAACAGATGGAAACAAAGAAGAAGGTTTTTATCGTGGAGGATCATGCGATTTTCAGGGAAGGGCTGAAACGGGTTATTGCGGAGATGGAGGATACGGAGCTTGTCGGCGAAGCCGATAACGGGGCGGTATTCCTGGAAAAGCTGAAACATGTTTCACCGGATATTGTCCTCATGGACATCCAGATGCCGGTGATGGACGGCATTGAAGCTACGGAAAAAGCGCTGAAATACGATCCGTCGTTGAAAATTCTGGTGATCAGCATGTTTGGCGAGGAGGAATATGTTTACTCCATGGTGGAAAAGGGAGTCAGCGGTTTCATCCTGAAAACCTCCGGGATCCGGGATCTTGAAAAGGCGATCAACAGGATTACCGAAGGGCATCAGTACTATTCGGAGGAGATCATGGGACTTCTGGTAAAAAAGGTGAGGCAGATTGATGCAGTGGAAAAGGTGACCTTTACCGAAAAGGAAATGGAAGTTCTGCGGCTGCTGTGCAAAGGCATGTCCAATAATGAAATAGCAGACAAATTGTTCCTCAGTGTGCGCACGGTCGAGGGCTACCGGAACAAACTGCTCCAGAAAACCGGCTGCAGCAATGTGATCAACCTTGTTATATATGCGCTTCGCAACAAACTGGTCATCATGTAAAAAAAAACCGCCCCGGACTTCGGAACGGCTTTTCAATCAACCTGTATAATGGAAACTCCCCTGGTTGCTCAGTTTTTCTGAGCCTGGGAAGTCGGGAAGAGATCGAAGCGATAGGTCTTACCCGCACAAAAGGGTCCGAATAATATTGCCGGGTTTGTGAATAGTTCGGTTGCACAGATATAGCGATCGCCGAATAAATTTTTCACAAGTACTGCAACCCGCTTGCCGGAAACAGGTCCGCGCTCAAAAAAGTCATAGCCTGTCACACCGCTTTCATATGGTTTTGCCGGTGCAACCAGCCTGCCGCCTTCGTCAAGAATCTCAACCAGCCAGATGTTGCAGAGAGGCTTCTCTGATGACAGGATAACGTTCACATGATACCGGACCAGGGAATTTGCTGTAACCGGGTTGTTTTTGTTTTCGGGTACTCCGGAAAAAGATGAAGTTGCCGTGGCGAAGATCAGTGCGAAACTTAAAACTGAGAAAATTTTTGTTGTTTTCATGGCTTTGTTTTTTTTTGGTTGTTTGTTTGGTTTGATGCTGTAAAATTACAACCGCCGCGGGGGGCGATTCAAGCGACGAAATGCCCGATTTTGCTGCGCTGTTCAACGTTTTAATGATGCGTAGATTTACGCAGAATCTTCGGAAACCCAGTTATACTGAGCGTTTGAGTTTTCTTTTCTTTGTAAACTCAGGTAGCCGAAGTATAGCGGCGGGGAATAATTAATACCGGCCATAAGAATAATCTCTCTTGAATTTCATATATTTGATGGAGGAAAACAGAACAATTCTCAAACAATGAAAAAGTATTCAGAAAGTCAGGACCGGAACCGCAATGTAATCCTTGTTCCCGTTGATTTTTCCAGGGTTACTGAGAATGCCGTTGTTCATGGGCTGGAACTGGCCCGGCTTCTGCGTTACCGGGTTTGTTTGTTGCATGTAATGGCTGATAATACCGGGAAAACCCAGGCGAATGATGCTTCTTCATTGCAAAACAGGCTTGGGGCTCTCCAGGAATATAAGGAGCGGTACGAACCCGAATTTGCCGTTAAAATTGATACGATGATCCGGGCCGGCAACCTGTTTAAGGTGTTCAATGCAGCAGTCTCAGAACTGCGGCCGAAACTGATGGTCATGGGAACCCATGGCAAGCAGGGCCTTCAGCACCTGTTCGGCAGCCATGCGTTGCGTGTGGTACTCGATGCCCGCTGCCCGCTCCTGATCGTTCAGGACCGCCCGTTCGGCTTCGGGGCCTCGCGCATTGTTCTCCCGATTAACAGTGAGGCTGATCCGTTTCTGCTGAAAGACTGGTTATTGCTTTTCTGTAAAATGTTCAACCCGGAGATGCACCTCTACCAATCGGTAGAAGAGCAACCTGAACGGATCAGCCTTGTAAAGTCACAAACCTCGCAAATTGCGGGGATACTAAAGGCTAAGAAAGTTGCACATATCATAGCGGGAGCTGATTCGCCCAATGATTTCCCGGATCAGTTGCTCCGTTATATGGATTCGATAAACCCGGACCTTATCATGGCAATGGCCCACTCTTCTGCGGATAAAGCGGGGTTTAATGTTTCGGAGTGGTACGAACGGCTGATGTTCAATCCCGGCCAAATCCCGGTATTGTTTGTCAGGCAGACCGATCTGACACGCTAAAACTAAACATTCACAAGTAAAGCTATTGAGAAATCGGGCTAGTGTCGTCACATACCCATGGACAGGGCCCTGAATCCACGTCGGAGGTTACATAGATGTTGTCCGTATGATCTGGCGTACCGGTGCCAACAACCATCCTGACGGGCGTTAAACTATCCATTCCCATGTATATTCTGAACCCATGAACTGTGGTATCCATCGCGGCAATTGCCTTCATGGCGTCAAATTGCTGGGAATTGATGGTAAATGCCTTCAATGTATCAACGCTCACTGGAGTGTTCAGATAGGTATGAAAATAGGTATTCGCCTGTTGAACGGAAATCGTGTGTGCGGGGAAATCAGGTGGTTCAGGTGGTACAGGCGGGGTCTGGCTGCTTTTCTGGCAGCAGGAACAGTTGCATAACATCCAGATAATCGCTGCTCCGATAACCGCTCCGGCAAAAAATGCCAGCAGTAACATGGTAAACTTGTTGTTCATGGTGGTTGAATTTAGAGGTTAAACAATTAAGATGTATCTTCGCGTAAAGATAGGTAATTATATGATAATAATACAAGTTACGTTTTTTTTCATAACGGTATCTGTAAGATAATGAAGCTGATCTTGTCAAATATCATGATAAAGTTAAGGTGTGGGCTGATGTTCCTGTTTTTCGTGTTATTATTAATTGCCCTGTTTTATCCCCGGGAAGCGTTATCACAAAACCAATTGCCTGACACGATTTCCTCTTTGTGGGAACGGTATCGCCATGCCGGGGATGACAGTTCCAGGATCATTTACCTGTCGAGGCTCGCATTTTATTACAATGACATTCTGGATGAAAAGGATAAATCTGACAGTCTCGCGCAAGCTGCGATCGCAATCGCTGAAATCAGCCGTCACCCGGCCATGTTGATACTCGCCTTCAATAAATATCTGGAATCAACCGACAATGCGACATTTTATGACAAATCACTGGAATATGGTAAAAAAGCATTTCGTCTCTGCAAGTTGACCGGAAACCTGACGATGCGATGGCGTACCTGTAAGAACATGGCACTGGTCTATCTGTCGCGATATGACTATAATAACGCTTTGATATTTAGCCGGGAAGCCCTGGCAACTGCCTCGGCGTTGCATAATGACAACATACTGGCTGAAAGCTGCCTGTATATGGGCAGCAGCCAGGATTTTCAGAACCGGAAACTTGATGCTTACAGGTACTATCTGAAGGCAACAGATATTGCCGACAAAACGGCGGATCAGCAACTTTTGGGAAAATGCTATTCACGATTGTCGGAATTTTACAGGGACGCGTTGTTGTTTGACGACGCAATAGAATTTAAGCAGAAACAGCTTCGGATTATCAAATCCTCTGTTCCAATTGATTCGGTTGAATTGATGTGGGCTCAGTATGGGCTGCAGCTTATTGACCTGAGATTGAAAACACAGAATTTTGACGGTCAAAGGGTTCGTGCAATAATTGAATTTGCCATCCGCACCCGGAATGAACGGTTGAAAGCCTGGGAATTTGGCGTTTACCGTCAATATTTGCTTGGGACGGATCAGGTGGAGGGGCTATATAATTTTTATAATGAAACCTATCTGAGTGAATTTGAAGTATTGCGTACGAATGATCCGGAAATGTATTTCAGGTTGATGGCCTATTTTATGGAATACGAGAAGAAGCCTGATTCAGCTATTTATTATTTCTTACAGGCTCAGAACCTGGTCGTCAGAAACGAGAGAAAGGGTAAAATTTACCAGGCCAATTTTTTCAACCGGTTTGGCCAGTTCCTGGTGCGGCAAAAGCACAGCAGGGAAGCCATAGAGAAATTTTCCGAGGCCTACAATCTTGGCCAGGCCGGCCTCTTCTTCGGAAAGTTTGAATACATGCTCACCGCTTCCAGGAATCTCGAAATCCTGTATAAAGAGGCCGGAGACTATCAGAAGGCATGGTTTTATTCTTCGGCAAACCTTCGGTTGAACGACAGCATCAGCATTAATTCAAAAAGAGACCAGCTCCTTGCAGAATCGGTCAAACGGGAACGGTACCAAAAAGATTTGGCGGCAGAGATCAACCTTCAAAAATTAAAGCAGGGAAAGGCCGAAACCAACATGATGACCGGTGGAGTTGTGTTTTTTATCATCGTTTCCCTGCTGGTGTACCGGAATTTCCGCAACCAGAAAAGGCTAAACAGCCTTTTGGATGCGGAAAAACAAAAGTCAGATGGACTGCTGCTGAACATCCTGCCCCATGAAACTGCTGAAGAACTGAAGTCAACCGGGAAAGCGGTTGCCAAACGGTTCGATGAGGTTACGGTCATGTTCACCGACTTCAAGGATTTTACCCAGGCCAGCGAACTCATGAGCGCCGAAGAGCTTGTGGATGAGATGAATTTCTATTTCAGTGAATTCGATAAGATCATTGCCAGGCATAACCTCGAAAAGATCAAGATCATCGGCGACAGTTACATGTGTGCAGGAGGCCTGCCCGTTGCCAACAAAACTCATGCTCACGACATGGTCAGGACCGCCCTGGAACTCCAGGAATTTATGATTATACAGAAAGCGGAACGCAGTTCCCTGGGAAAATCTTACTTTGAGCTGCGCATCGGTATTCACACCGGGCCTGTGGTGGCAGGCATCGTAGGGATTAAGAAATTCGCCTACGATATCTGGGGCGATACCGTCAACACCGCCTCAAGGATGGAGAGCACCAGTGAACCCAATAAGATCAATATCAGTGGGGAGACCTTTGAAAAGGTAAAGGAAACCTTCACCTGCACATACCGCGGTAAAGTTGCCGCAAAACATAAAGGGGAGATTGATATGTATTTCGTTGACAGGGAAATCAGCTAATCAAACCTATCCTGTAAGTGTATTCCCCGGACCGATATCTTTAAATTCAACATCGTTTCTGTCAAGCGTCAGCTGAAACACTCCTTCATGCACGATCCGCTTCATCTCGATGTCGATCAGTGTCGTCTGATTCGGTATCAGCAGTTTGGCCAGGAGTTCCGGGGTTCCTTTCAGCACGGCGGGCAGAAAATGGACAAAACCTTTGTCGGTGTAAGGAACGATTTTAAAGCCTAAGGATTTCGCCCCCGGAAGTTTTTTCCGCACGAGTTTGTTCTGAACCTTCACCTGGTCGGCTCCGAGCATCACGGCGCTGTTGAAATAGAAGGTCATATAGCCTGAGGCCCTGGAGTTCCGCTGTTTATCTGCAAGGAAATTCTCCGGAAGGTGGTTCTCGCTGTCATTGTCGCCACCCGTAAAGATGATGTCATAACTCCCGATCGCATTGCCGTATTCATCCCGGATACGGAATACCAGCATCGAATACGGATCGTGAATGAAATAGCGGTCGTTCAGCAGGAACAAATCCTCCACTTCCACCTGTTCCTCCTTCATTACCTCCGCGGAATGGGTTTCAAACTGGCTGCAGAGGGAAACATAACCGTCTCCCGAATTCACCCGGATGCAATCCAGGATCAACTGTACTGTTGGATGGTCGTCCTTCTCCGCCTTGATGCTTTTGAGAATTCCCATTTTATCGCCCGAGTGTGAACGCCCGGCGACTATGGCAAAAGCAGTTTTATCATCGGTAACGTGTTCGCGGTCGACCGGGGTTAATGCCAGCTCGGTGTTTTCACCGGTTGGCGGTTCCTGCACGAATTTGTAATAATTCGAATTGAGGTTGGCTGCTGCAAGTCGCACAACCCCATCGGAACCAAGTTCTCCGGTGTAGGAATTCACATGGTCATAAATACTTCGGTCGATCGATTGGCCCGAGAGGACAAAGGGGAAAAACGAATTGCTTTGCGGAAGCCCCCTGAAATGGTTGATCCATTTCACATTCAGGTCCCACGATTCAGGACTGCCAAGCTCCAGCCAGTTGAGCACACCCTGGCCGGGTTCGACCCCTTCGAGCCAGCTTTTTATGCGGGAAACACGCATTTTTCCAAGGATGGCAAGTGCCGATCCGAAGTTGGCCGGGGCCAGCATGATGAGGTGGCTTACCGGGCATTCGTCCATTTTACCGGGCTCAACATAGTATTTGTAGATCCAGTTCCTTACAACCGGACCTCCCGTTGAATGAGTGATGCAAATGCATTTTGAGTTCAGCGAATCAGCGTCCAGTTCATTGCGAAGCGCTGATTCAAACGCCCTGGAAATGTCATCCAGCTGCACTTCATCCTGGAAACTCACATACTTTCCAAGCCAGATGTTGTGGATATCCAAGCGGATTTCATCATTGCTTTCCGCTTCCAGCCTGGCAGGCAACTCCCCATACGTCGAAGTATTGTGTACACTCCAGCCATGCACTAAAACTACCGGTTTTCTTTTTTGCTCCATATCTTTATATTTTACCTTGTTACCCTGTTACCCTGTTACCTTGTCACCTTGTTACCCTGTTACCTTGTCACCTTGTTACC
>JBAXDH010000078.1:0-17206 GCA_037141055.1 bacterium
GCTGGCAATCATTATCCATGCCTTTTATTTTGACATCTTTGTGGAGATCATTAATTTTCTGAAAAATAACAATGCGGCAGAATCAACCTTATATATTACATCCCCGTATGAATTATCAGAGAAGATACGTGAATGTCTAAAAAACACTACCCTGATATATAAATATTTGCCGGTAGAAAATCTTGGCCGCGATATCCTTCCCTTTCTAAAAATTTTACCCCTGACACTGAACGACGGTCATCAACTGATTTTGAAAATTCATACCAAAAAATCAGATCATCGAAAAACGGGCAGGCTATGGCGGGAAGACCTCTACAACAAATTATTAAAAGAGTCTGCCATGAAACAGGCACTTGCAATTTTCAACGCAGACCATACCGTAGGATTGATCGGTGCACCGGGACATATTGTTCCGATGAACCTATACTATGGAGCCAATGCCTGCAAAGTCGAATCAATTGGAAGGGCAATGGGAGTTCCCTCATCGGAATTTTCAAATCTCAATTTTCCGGCCGGTTCGATGTTTTATGCACGGAAACAGGCGCTGATCCCAATTTTAAATCTCGAATTAGCAGACAATGATTTTGAAAAGGAAAATGGTCAAAATGACGGGACAATGGCGCATGCTGTTGAAAGAGCGTTTGCAATCAGCACATTGGCAGCGAATCTAAAAATGGTGGACACATCTTTTGATCAGATGAAGGGAAATCTCAATATCATCAAGGATCATCCTTATATATACTAATCATCCATAACAGTTTATGAAAGTCAAAAAATCAAAACAACCTTCTTCCTCCACGAAAAAAGTTCAAACCAATCTCAGGCCGTCATACTACATTATTATGATGGCCTATGCGCTGGTGCCTGTTTTTACACCAAACTTCAATACGTTTGATTCGAATGGCCCGAAATTCCTGGCAATTGCACTAATCAACCTGGTTGCTTTTCTTGTGATTTCACTGGACCCGAATCAGTGGAAAGGACCGGATATCCGGATCCGGTTTTTTAAAAATCCGATCGGGATTGCATATTCACTACTTCTCCTGTTTTCCTTAATTTCCTTTTTTAGTGCCATCAACATAAGTGAGTCCGTTCTGAATTTCAGTAAAATACTGACCATTTTCACCTCAGCCTATGTATTATACCTGATATTCAGCAGCAACCGGGGATACCTGGAACATCTTGCGGTCGCGCTCACGGTTTTATTGATTTTCGACAGCCTGACCGTTTTTTACAACATGCTTTTATATATCTCCAGGGATGTTTCTTCCATCATGGACATCAAATCTGTTTATTCACACAAAAACATTCTGGGTTCTGCGATTTTTCTGAAGATTCCATTTGCACTCTGCCTGGTTCTTTTTTCCAATGGCTGGAAAAAAACATTGGGATACATGGCTGGAATGAGTGCACTGCTGGCTACGTTATTGCTGAGCACCAGGGCGTTTTACCTGGGAATCGTGTTTCTTCTGGCAGCACTTTTTATTTATATGCTCATCCGGCATATTGTTGCAGGAAAAAAAGGGTACTTCCTGACGATGGCACGCTGGGCCGGATTGTTTGTGCTTGCTATCGTTCTGTACACGCTGGCCCAGCAAATATTTTTCCCAAAAAACACAGATACAATATGGAATACCAGCATCATTTCACGGCTGTCATCCATCAACAGCCAGGAATCGTCAACTCATGCGCGGCTTGGTGCATGGAACAGGTCCGTCAAACTTATCGGGGAGCATCCAATAATGGGTGTTGGCACAGGGAACTGGAAAGTCGACGTCCTGCAATATGAGAATCTGCAATTGCCCGATTTTACCTACATGAACAAAAACCACAATGATTTCCTTGAAATAACTGCAGAAACAGGCCTTCCCGGGGGTCTAGCATACCTGTCCATCTTCGTTTTCATCCTGAATTTTTTCCTGAAAATATCGTTAAACCCATCCTCTGAAGGAGAAAACATAAAACTCCTGTTCCTTCCGGCCTTCGGGATCCTGGCATACAGCGTGGATGCATTTTTCAATTTCCCTGCAGACCGGCCGGAAATTCAGTCAATGTTTGCCATCTTTGTGGCAGCAGGGGTGACTTTTTCAAACGAATTATTTTCGTTCCGAAACAGCGGAACAGGGAATCCTCCTGCCCGGTTGACGGGGAAGTTCCCGCATTCGGAAAAAGCAGTTGCGGCAGTGGTGCTCATACCATTGATTATTACAACCATCATCCTGTTTTTATACTGTCAGTCCCTCTACTACCAGCGTATCGTGGAAGAAGACCTTGCCGATGACAATCTGCAAAACACCTCGGCATACATCATCCGGGGGTTTCCTGTCATTCCGAATATCAGCGTTTACGGGGAGCCCATTGTTGTCAGTAAAGCGCGATATCTGATCAAAGAAAACAAATATGATGATGCCATCAACTTTTTAAAAGCCGATCATGCAAGCCCGTTTGACACACGCCGGGAGTTTTTCATGGCAATGGCCTATATTAAAAAAGGCATGACAGACAGTGCCGTTTCTAATTTGCGCCAGGTTTACCGGTATAAACCTCTTTACGGCAAAGGGACAAATATGCTCGCCTCATTGTTATATAATACGAAAAAACAGGATGAAGCAATGAACGTTATGGATAATTTTGCCAGATTGTCAAAAACCAATTCAACCGCATGGCTTCGTGCAGCATACATGCACTGGCAAACCGGTTCGCATGAGAAATCAATAGAATTGCTTGATTCAGCACTTGTTTATCTGCCTGGCAATACGGAAATCCTCAGTCAGAGGAAACAACTTGAGGTCGCACCCTGAGAACAACACACCCGGGGTATTCTGCTATCTTTGCAGCCTTGTTAATACACCTTATTCATGTCAGTACTTGTTGAAACTGCATACTTCCCGCCTGTCCCGTACATTGCCAAAATCGTTGAAGCCGATTCAGTCTTCATCGAAGCATTCGAATCGTACAAAAAACAAACCATCAGAAACCGGTGCGCCATTTACGGGCCAAACGGAATTCACATTCTGAGCATCCCTGTTGTCAAGGTAAACGGCAATCACACCCTGACCCGGGATATCAGGATCTCCGACCACCAACAGTGGCAGCGGATTCACTGGCGTTCTATTGAAACGGCGTATAATAATTCGCCGTTTTTTCTTTACTACCGGGATGACATCATCCGTTTTTATGAAAAGCACTTCAGCTTTCTCATTGATCTGAACTCTGAAATTTTGCCATACCTGCTAAAAACGCTCAGGAATGAGCGCCCAGTATCGTACACGGACCATTTTGAAAATACTCCCGTCGGTCATTCAGATTTCAGAAATATATTTGACACAAAATACGTCAGCCAGACAATACACTATCCCCATTACACCCAGGTATTTGAACCGCAACACGGATTCATCGGTGGATTAAGCATTCTGGATATCCTCTTCAACCTGGGGCCCGAGTCGTCAAATTACCTTCAAAACATCAGCAAATAATGTCCTGATTGCTGATACGGGCCATAAAAATCCGCCTTCCTTTCCCTCTTGAATTTGATTTTAGTTATCTTTGCATTAATTTAATCTAAATTAATTGCTTACCCTTACAGACCTTACGCAAGGTGAGTCCGGACTGATCACCAAAATCAAAGGGCGTGGCGCGTTCCGCAAACGCATTACCGAGATGGGCTTCGTGAAGGGCAGAGAGGTCACTGTCATCAAGGCGGCACCGTTACAGGATCCGATCCAATACAAAATCATGGGTTATCATGTTTCACTCAGGCAGAGCGAAGCGGCCCTCATTGAAATTACCGCCGCCGGGCAGCATCCTTCTTCCATGGATTCAACTTCGGAAATTTATGGCTACCGCGGAACCATCGAAGAAGAGTCGCAAAGAACCGACGACGGAACCCGTGGAAAGATTATTGACATTGCACTGGTGGGAAATCCCAACTGCGGTAAAACCACACTTTTCAACATAGCATCCGGCTCGCATGAAAGAGTCGGAAATTTCGGAGGGGTGACTGTCGATTCAAAGGAGGCAAAATTCAAACATGCGGGATATACATTCAACATCACCGACCTCCCCGGAACCTACTCCCTTACAGCATATTCACCGGAAGAGTTGTTTGTGAGAATCCACATCACGGAAAAAATTCCGGATATCGTTGTGAATGTTGTTGACGCTTCAAACCTTGAACGGAACTTATATCTTACAACCCAGCTTATCGACATGGACATCAGGGTGGTGATGGCCCTGAACATGTACGATGAATTCGAAAAAACAGGTAATCAACTCGATTACATTGCACTTGGCAAACTGTTGGGGATACCGGTCATCCCTACCGTAAGCTCAAAAGGGACCGGCATTCCCGACCTTTTCAACAGGCTCATCGAGGTGTTCGAAGACCGTGATCCGGTGGTACGCCATGTTCACATCAATTACGGCACGGAACTGGAACGCTCCATCCTGAAAATACAGGATGTGATCTGGCAGGATAAATCGCTGACCGACCGCATTTCATCCCGGTTCTACAGCATAAAATTACTGGAAAAAGACTCCGCCGTTTCGGCCGCACTTGCATCCTCTTCAAAATTTCACCAAATCAGGCAGGCAGCGGATAAAGAGGTGGCAAGGCTTGAAGCAATTTTCAAGGAAGACTCGGCAACACTTTCAACCGACGCCAAATACGGATTTGTCGCTGGTGCGCTGAAGGAGACCCTTCAGGTTTCCGGAAATGTAAAGCCCTCAAAATCCGTAAGTGAACGGATCGATACTGCACTCACGCACAGAATTATCGGGTTCCCGATATTTATTTTTTTCCTGTGGGTCATGTTTCAATCGACGTTCACCCTGGGCGAAATCCCAAAACACTGGATTGATTTGCTGGTATCGTGGGTCGGCTCCCAAATCAGCACTGCACTTCCGGCGGGGCCTGTCAAAGATCTGCTTGTCGACGGCATCATCAACGGGGTGGGCAGCATCATCGTTTTCCTTCCAAACATCCTGATCCTGTTCTTTTTCATATCGCTCATGGAGGACACCGGGTATATGGCCAGGGCAGCGTTCATCATGGATAAACTCATGCATAAAATAGGCCTGCACGGCCAGTCGTTCATTCCGCTCATCATGGGCTTCGGATGCAATGTACCGGCCATCATGGTAACGCGGACCCTCAAAGACCGGAACGACAGGCTGCTCACCATGCTCATCAACCCGTTCATGTCGTGCAGTGCAAGGCTGCCCGTTTACATCCTGATAGCCGGGGCGATATTCCCAAGGCATGCGGGCACCGTCATTTTCGGACTTTACCTCACTGGGATCATCCTGGCCATTTTGATCTCACTGGTGTTTAAAAAATTGTTGTTCAGGAGCAAGGAAGCACCCTTTGTGATGGAGCTCCCCCCCTACCGCATGCCGACATTCCAGGTGATTTTACGCCATATGTGGGAAAAAGGAAGGCAATACCTGAGTAAGATGGGCAGCGTTATTCTTGTCGCCGTCATCCTCATCTGGGCGCTCGAATATTTCCCGGGGGGCAACAGGGTCACGCCTGAAGAGCGGCTGCAGAGTTCATACATTGCGATGATCGGCAAGACCATCGAACCGGTAATCGCGCCCCTTGGATTCGACTGGAGAATGGGTGTAAGCCTCATCACGGGTGCCGCCGCCAAGGAAGTAGTGGTAAGCACCATGGGTGTTTTATTTGGCTCCACACATTATCACGACAGCCGGAATCCAAAAACCCTCGGGGTTCAATTGCAACAGGCAACGCATCAGCACGGGCTGCACACCGGGCAAACGCTCTTTACCCCGCTGGTCGGTATTTCATACCTCCTGTTCATCCTGATATATATGCCATGCGTTGCAGTGGTTGCGACTGTTAACCGGGAATCGGGAAGCTGGAAATGGGCACTCTTCCTGATCACCTATACCACTGTGCTGGCGTGGCTGATATCTTTCAGCGTATTTCAACTCGGGAGTCTGATAATTTCATAATATGGCCTGGCAATTTATCATCGTAGGAGCAATCATCTTTTCCGCACTCATGCTGACCTGCGTCCGCCTGTTCCATTTTTTCACGGTTCCCCCTTCCAAATGCCACGGATGCAGCGGGTGTAAGCTGGAGGAATTGAAGGTAAACCGAAGGAAATAAGGATACGGGATACGGGATGCGGCCCGCCTGTCCGCTTGTCCGCCTGTCCGCTTTTCTTCATACCTTTGCCCTCAACTAACAACATTTTAAATGGAATACGGCATTTGTCTTCAGAGTGTGGTTCCTGTCAGGGCGGAACCTTCTCACCGGTCGGAAATGGTCACCCAGGTTTTATTCGGTGAACTTTACCGGGTTGAAGCCATTGAAAACTCATGGTGCAGGATTGTGCCTGCCTATGACAACTATGACGGCTGGATTGATCTTTTACAAACAAACATTATTGACGAACAGGAGTACATGCGGCTTGCCGGCGCTGAAACAACCGTCGCCATTGACCTGGTTCAGCTGCTGTCCCTTGATTCCGGAAAATCGATGAAGCCTGTCGTCATCGGAAGTTCGCTCCCTGCCTTCAGTAACCAGCGGATCTGCATCGGTGAGGATATTTATTGTTATGAAGGAACCGTTTCGGAATCTCCCCTGAACAGCTTGAGCACCATTCCCCAGAACATTCTTATGACCCGGCAGCAACTCATGGAAGATGCCATGTTGTACATCAATGCACCCTACCTGTGGGGCGGCCGCTCACCATTCGGAATTGACTGTTCGGGGTTTGTCCAGATGGTCTATAAACTGCAGGGGCTGAAACTTCTCCGCGACGCTTCTCAGCAGGCAACTCAGGGTGAGGTAATCAGCCTGCTTGCGGAAGCCGCCCCGGGCGACCTTGCCTTTTTCGATGATGCCGAAGGGAATATCAATCATGTTGGCATGATCACCGATCGCCAGCGGATCATCCATTGTTCTGGCCAGGTGCGAATCGACGCACTGGATCATGAGGGCATCTACAACGAAAAACTGCAGAAATACACTCACAAACTTCGCCTGATCAAAAGGATCATCTGACGCTAAAATGATTCGCTGCTGCTTTGTTTTTTCGGAATTTTTGATATTTTCTCCTGGTTGAACACCCAGGTGAGCCTGACGGTGATCACATTGTTATACTGATAGCGTGTTACAGAGGTCCTGGGGTAAGCGGTCGGATCCGTTACAATAACAGTGTGAATGCTTTTCATGGTATACTGGTAGCGCAAACCCGCCCATAGCTTGCTAAATAACCTGATCTGGAGGTCGGCGAGGACAGAAAATTCATTGTTTGAAAGTTCGTTCTGGTAGTGGAAAACGCTGTCGTAAAAATTATTTTTCGTCTCCTTGTAATTGATTATACGGCCATAAGCAACTCCCAATCCTCCAGAAATCAGTTTTTTATCTGTAAAATGAACCAGAATGGGAACCTCGGCGTAATCCAGGGTTATTTTATAGCTCGTTGAATCTGTTCCGCCTGTGTGTTTACTTCCCTTTTGTGAATACAGCAGTTCCATGCTTACCGACCAGTTTTTATTTTTGCCGAAAGGAACCGCGATCATTGGCCCTACATTGAGCCCTATCTTATGGTAGCCGAAAAATTCGTCGCCGTCAACCTGGGTAAGGTTCATTCCAAGACTTATCGCTCCAAGAAACCGCTGTGCTTTTAAAGCCGGCGCAAAAAATACTACGAATGCAGGGAAGCAACAGAGAAAGACAACACGTTTCAACATTGGAAAAAGCCGTAAATCGTAAATCGTAAATCGTAAACTCCAGAATCTTTATAACGTCTAAACATCCTGCTTAGTATTCTGGCCTTTCATGGTCAGCTGTATCCGTTTCCGGTCCATATCTATGTCCAGCACTTCAACCATCACTTTCTGATTCAGTTTCACCACGTCATTCGGGTCCTTTACAAACCTGTCGGCGAGCTGGCTGATGTGAACCAACCCGTCCTGGTGAACTCCCAGGTCGACAAAAACGCCGAAGTTGGTAATGTTGGTGATGATGCCCGGCAACTTCATCCCTATCCGCAGATCGCTGATTGAATGGATGTGTTTGTCAAACTCGAACATTTCAAACTGCTGGCGCGGGTCGCGGCCCGGCTTGGCAAGTTCCTGCATGATATCCTTCAGCGTTGGCATCCCGACTGTTGCACTGGCAAATTCTTCCAGTTTAATCTGAGAGCGCAATTCAGGCTTCACCATGAGATCGTCGACCGTACAGTCCAGTTTTTTTGCCATCCGGTCGACAACCGCATAACTTTCGGGATGCACAGAACTCCTGTCCAGCGGGTTTTTTGCATCCCGGATGCGGAGAAATCCTGCAGCCTGTTCGAACGCCTTATCTCCGAACCTTGCCACTTTCCTGAATTCGGTGCGCGATTTGAAGGGCCCGTTTTCATTCCTGTGGGCAATGATGTTTTTCGCCAGTGCAGGACCAAGTCCCGAAACGTAAGCAAGCAACTCCTCGCTTGCGGTATTGACTTCCACCCCAACTTTATTTACGCAACTCACCACGGTATCCTCCAGACTTTTCATCAAAGCCGCCTGATCCACATCATGCTGGTACTGACCGACACCGATTGATTTCGGTTCGATTTTCACCAGTTCCGCCAGCGGATCCATGAGCCGCCTTCCGATAGAAACCGACCCGCGGACCGTAACGTCGTAATCGGGAAATTCCTTACGGGCAACTGCCGACGCGGAATAGACTGAAGCACCGCTCTCATTTACCGCCAGGGCGATCACATCGCGGTCGAATGGGATGGATTTGACAAGGCGCTCGGTTTCCCTTCCAGCAGTGCCGTTCCCGATGGCAATGGCTTCAATTTTATACGCATTTACAAGGCTTTTGATCTTATGAATCGATTCCTTGACCTCATTCTGGGGAGGATGGGGATAAATGGTCTCATTGTGAACCAGTTTCCCCTGGCGGTCGAGGCAAACAACCTTGCAGCCGGTTCGGAAACCCGGATCAATCGCCAGCACGTTTTTCTGACCCAGCGGCGGGGCAAGCAACAACTGCCGCATATTTTCAGCGAAAACCCTGATGGCCTCGGCATCTGCTTTTTCCTTGGCCCACTGGCGCATCTCCGTCTCAATGGATGGAAACAACAGGCGCTTGCAGCTGTCAGCAATTGCAGTTTTCACCATAACCGCCGAAGAATTGCCGCCTTTCACAAACATCCTTTCCAGGATTTCATGTGCAGTTTCGGCATCCACTTCGACAGATATCCTCAGGAATCCTTCATTCTCGCCCCGGAACATCGCCAGCAACCGGTGTGACGGCGCCTTGTGCAACGGCTCGTGATAATCAAAATACATCTGGAAGTTAATCCCGTCCTGGTCTTTGCCTTTGACGACCTTCGCCGAAACTTCCGAGCTTTTCTGGAACAGGGCGCGGATCCGTTTCCGGGCGTAAGCGTCCTCATTCACTTTTTCCGCAATGATGTCACTCGCTCCCTGCAATGCCTCCTCCACAGAATTCACCCCCTTATCGGGATCAATGAATTTTTCGGCCCTGATTTCGATATCGTTGAAACGCTGAGAGAAAAGCAGGTTGGCAAGCGGTTCCAACCCTTTTTCGCGTGCAATGCTGGCCCGGGTTTTCCGTTTTGGCTTGTAGGGCAGGTATATATCTTCCAGTTCGGCCATCGTAGCAGCATGAATGACTGCTGTTTCAAGTTCAGGCGTAAGTTTTTCCTGTTCCCTGAGAGATTTGAGAATGGCTGTCCGCCGTGAATCCAGTTCCTTGAGTTGCGCAAGGCGGTCCCTGATCTGCGCGATAACTACCTCATCCATTGAACCGGTCATCTCCTTCCGGTACCGGGCTATGAACGGGATGGTTGCCCCGCTTTCCAGGAGGTTAATGGTATTCTGGACAAAACCGGGTGCAAGGTTCAACTCCCCGGCTATGATCTGCGTATATTTTTCGTTCATCATCGTACGATTGACACAGTACCTTTAAACACGACATCCCCCTGTGTGATGATATCCTGGCCAAGAAACCCGATATTTGCGACCCAAATATATGAATCAGGCGGACAATACTGGCCGTTGAAGATACCGTCCCAGCCCTTGTCGACGTTGTATGATTCAAAGAGAAGCGTACCCCATCGATCGTAAACAACCATTCTAAAGGTAATGTTTTTATATAATCCGGTCACCCTGAAAACATCATTCAACCCATCGCCGTTCGGTGAAAACGCATTCGGGATGAAGTACTCGAACACTTTGACAAACGTGGTATCTGAATTGATACAACAGTGAATATCCCTGACGTTTGCCCAATAGGAGCCCTGGCTTTCCACAGCAATGATCGAATCCCTTGAACCGGTCGACCATAAATATTCTGAAAAACCTCCGCCTGCATGAAGATTTATTGATGAACCGGAATACAACAGGATGGTATCTGCAAGCGAAATAACCGGGAGAGGATAGTTCGTAACACGCAATGAGTCGGTAAAATTGATGCCATTGAATTTTTCCGTCAGTTTCACCAGGTAGGTCCCGGGATTTGCGTAGGCGTGCAGTGGCTCCAATACCGCCGACCTTCCGCCGTCACCAAAATCCCAGGAAACTGAGTCAATATTTGCATCGTTGGAAATATGGAACCGTGTTATATCACCATGGCATACGCTATCCCATCTGAAGGCCGGTTTCCAGACATAGCTCTGCACCAGGTTCGGAAGGCTGTATATACTTTTGCGCCCCTGCAACGGAAAACTGCTGCCGGGGAGATGGTTCAAACGGTTGAAATTGCAGGCGGTTCCCGGTCGGTTGGGATTGTAGATCACCTCCAGTGAATCTCGTCGTGACGGGATGTTGTTTGTCCGCGATAAATATATCCTTCCGTCGGGGGCAAGTTGCATGGCCGCCATCCGGATTCCGGCCACTGAATCGATGATAAAGGGATTCGACAAGCCGTTCCGGAGATCGAACTGGTAAAGAAATGACGGCATAGACGGATGTTCAACGCCACCGATTTCAAACAGTGTCGCATACAGAAACCGGCCATCCGGTGAAAATTCAATGCCGTACGGATTTATGTTTGGCTTCGTGGCGGTGTAGCTTTTGGCGTTTGTAACCGCGCCCGTTTCATTGTCGAAATCAAAAACCTCAATAACTTTTTTCTGCGAAATTGCGAGGGCAAGTTTTTTTCCGTCAGGTGATGCTTTCAGATATCCGACTGCATTGTTTCCGTCAAAGCTTTTGCCACCGTGCACGCTTCCAAGTTCGCTGACTACCGGCGGAGCAATTCCGGCATTTGTAACCTGGTAGGCATAGAACCTGGCAGAGTTCCATTCATGCGCGATGACCCAGAAAAATTTATCGTTTTTATGCCTGACCGCAGTGACTTTCTGACAGACAGGCGTTAAAAGCTGCCGGTTAAGGTAGTCGGAGGTGGCATCGCCAAGCCCGTTGCGAAGATTGAGATCAATGACGGAAAAGCTCAGACCCTGCGTTGTGAAATTTACCGAATCCGAGAATTTAAGGATGTCGACCGTAAAAACGTAATAACGGGATGAATCTGCCGGCCACGGCACGATGATGCATGGCTGGGTAGCTCCGACATTGCCGGCCAGGTTGGTGGCATTTGGCATCAGGGTGAATGTGCGGTCCCATACTTTCTGGCCGTCCGTAAAAAAGAGAAGGTTCCCGGTACTGTCGCTGATGCTGGCACTGGCCTTGTAAGCCGTCATCACATTTTCATCGAGAAGCGGGGTTGCAATGCCTGAACGAAAATCAATGCCGGCCTTGGCGCCGAAGTACCATATGTCCGCCTGTTTTTGCGACCGCGGACAATTGCTTTTATACCATGTTGTCTGAGCCGGGGCCCAGAAGCCAAGCAAAAGAAGAAGCAGTGGCAATACAATGCGCCTTGCGTTCACCGTCCTGGACGTATGAGAGGTTTCAGCGGACACTATTCAACAACAAGCTTTTGCACGTGAGTAAAAGAAGGATTGTTCAGCCTGACAAGGTAAATCCCTTTGGGGAGTTCAAACAGGTCAAGATTTACCGAAGAATTCCGGCTGGCAGATTCCGATATGGTGAATTTTCGGACAACAGTTCCCATGGTTGTAAGCAATTCGCCGGTGACAATTCCCGAAATGCCGGAAATTTCTATGTTGACCCTGTCCCTGGCAGGGTTTGGATAGACGCGCAGATGACCCGAACCATTCAGTTCATCTATTCCGACGCATACATCGAAGGAAAAAACAACATGAATGCTGCCGGTCGATTTGCATCCAAACTGGTTGACCACTTCAACAGAATAAACCTGCAAATCATACCCGATGCCGGTGGAGCTGAGAAATATTTTCCGGTCGGTTGAACCGTTGGACCACAAATATGTTGAGCCGGGATTCCCTGCATCAAGCCTGATGGTATCATAAATACAAACAGTGGTATCGGGAGCACCCAGGTGAACATATGGTTCAGGGTATATCGAAACTGCGGTGCTTCCAAGGGTTGTGTTAAACTGATCTGTAACCGAAATATTGTAAGTTGTATTGATGGTTGGCTTTACAACCGGATCCGGATCTGTTGAAGCAAATCCGGCGGGTACCGAACTCCACAGGTAATCGTAATGCCCCACGTTTCCACCTCCTGCAGAGGCATGAAGCCGCGTGGAATCGCCTTTGCAGATCGACCCTGGTGTGGCAACCGGGTTCACATTCAACGGACCACCGGTTACCTCTATCGCAACGCTTGCCGCATTATTGCTAACACAATTTGTGATAAGATCGGTGGCAATGAGCGAATACACCGTCGTGGCAGTAAGATTGGTTGTTTGCGGATTCTTCATTCCCGCATTGATGAGTTTATCGGCCGGGGACCAGTTGTAGTAAAAGTTGCTATTTCCATTCAAAACGGATCCGCTCAGGAATGTGTAGGTTCCATAAGGAATTGATTTTGCGGGCCCCGCATCGGCTAAGGGCAATGAAATGACAGTGACAGTAACCGATCCGGATACTGAATTGTAGCCATCATTGGCGGTGATGCTGTAGGTGGAAGTTGAGGTTGGCGCGACCGTCGGATTGGGCAGCGTTGACATAAATCCATTCGGGCCGGTCCACTGGTAGGTATAATTCCCGGCGCCTCCGGATCCAAACGCCTGGATGACCGACGAAGCACCGCGACAGATTGTGTAAGGGCTTGCAACCGCGTTCACGGCGAGTGCCCCGCCTGCAATGTTGATCGTCACCATGTCGGTGGCCTGGCAATTGGCCGAATCGTCCGTAACCGCCACCGTAAAGACCTGGGTTGAAAAAATATTCACGGTTTGAGGGTTCTTAACACTATCGTTGACCAGTTTGGCAGACGGGCTCCATTTGTAGTGATATGCACCGCTTCCTGCCGTGCAACTTCCATGCAAAATCGTGGTCACTCCGTTCAGGATGGTAGTGTCGTTGCCAGCATTGGCCATGGGAAGAAATACATTTACAAAGGTTGTCGAGGTGTCAATACTGGATTGTCCCCCGACGACAACATTGAGAAAATACTCTCCCGCGTTTGCAGGCGTGGCATTGGCAATGGTCGGATTCTGAATCTGGGATGAGAAACCTGCCGGTCCCCACCAGTGATAGGTGGCGCCGGAGATGGTTTGAGCAGTGAACTGAATTGTTTGACCCGAGCATATCGGGCTGTTGCTGTTGCATGCCGGCGGAAGGATCGAACAATCGGTCGTACCGGTTCCGCCTGTCTGCTGAAAGATGATATTGCAGGGAGAATTCGAAAAATTGGTGATCATCAGCATATAATACTGCCCGGTAAGCCCGTTCGGAATATTGCAGGTTTCCGTTGAAAGAGAGGAATAACTGCAGGAAACTATTTTCGGGCTTGTGAGGGAGTCGCAGCAGAACTGGGAGGAAAACGGCCCCCAGCAGCAGAAATCGATATCCTTCGAAGGTTCGCTGTGCATCTGTATCTTTATGCTGCCGGGGGTGCCGACCTTCATATAATACCATGCCGGATTGGGCCTGGTTACCAGGCAGCCGTAGTTGGGCCCGATCTGCCCTGATCCTGCATTGACACCTGCTGGAAAGGAATATAACGTGCCGGTGCAAAAGGGGGCTGCCGTTTCACAGGTATTGTTGCTGCCCTGCCCTCCGCCTCCGCCCTGGGCGTAAAGCCCGGATGACGCCAGTAAAAACAAAGCAAA
Organism: bacterium; assembly: GCA_037141055.1. GTDB lineage: Bacteria > Bacteroidota > Bacteroidia > Bacteroidales > FEN-979 > CAIVAT01. Next base: position 14,159 of record JBAXDH010000078.1, read on the forward strand.
AATGTATGAAAAGTGCTTCATTGTCATTTGCATTATTTGTATTTATCGTTTGCCTTCAGCCACTCTAATTTTTCAGCATCTGACCATGATGATGCAGTTATTGAAACCTTCACTTTAATTTCGTTGAAGATCTTCAGCACATCAGTCACCCCGTATTTCGTACTGGCTGAAAAACAAACCCTGTTTTTCAAAACATCCGGATCAATATTTACTATTTCTTCCGACAGGAAGCTCCGGTTCATAAAATAGACGCGTTCGAACCGCGTGGGCAACATTGAAAAATCCAGCAGGTAATAGTTGTTCATTGAATCATGTTCAATGTTCGCTGCAAAACTCCCTTTAAAATCAAAACCCGCATATTTTGCCACAAAATCGGGATCGCCAGGGTTGAAATCTGCCTGCTGACCATGGACCATCACATTTGCGATCAGCAAAAGTGAAAGAGAAAGAATACGTATCATGCGTTAAACTTAAAAAAATAAACTGCGATTGATGTATGTGGTAGTCTACCAGCCTGAGGCAAGAATATCGATGATGTGGATGGTTTGTATGGGAAGTTTGTGTTTGTCTATGTAGGCTTGCTGATTCATCAGGCATGAGGAGTCTGTGGATACGATATATTCTGCGCCGGTCTCGAGGGCACGAAGAACTTTTTGTTCCGCCATGGCCGAAGAAATTGGTTCAAATTTGGCGGAAAAGGTTCCTCCGAATCCGCAGCACACCTCATTTTCTTTCATTTCCCGCAATTCAAGGCCTTCCACGTGCGACAGCAACCGGCGGGGTTCGTCTTTCAGGCAATACTCCCTGAGAGCTGCACAGGAATCGTGGTAGGTAACAACATGCGGAAATTTCGCGCCAATATTTTCCACCTTCAATTCGTTGACCAGAAAATCGGTGAATTCGAAAATGTTCTTTTTAAGCTGCTTGTATTCCAGGTGGTTTGCAGTGTTATGAAACAGCCATCCGTAATAGTTCCTGACGAATCCGATGCAGGAGGCGGAAGGGCCGACGATCGGCCGGTCGTTTGGAAAATCTTTGAGAAATTTCTCCCCCATTTTCTTTGCTTCGTCCCAGAAACCACTGTTAAAAGCCATCTGTCCGCAACATGTCTGGTTTCCGTTGTAATTGACGGCGATGTCCAGTTTCTCCAAAATCTTAACCATGTTCAACCCCGTATCAGGGTATACCTGGTCCACAAAACATGGTATGAAAATATCGACTAGCAAATGCAACAGTTAAGGAGGTGAAATCACAACATAACAAACAGGCAAAAAAAAACAGGTTCTTTAACCTGTTGCCAAAAGTACGGAATAATGAGTCAGGTATATAGGTCTGGCAGAAAAAAGATGCTGAAAAAAAACTCAGTCCCTGATACAGCGCGTAACCATTGCGTTTCCCCTGCTCGATTCATAGTCGGAAACAGAGCCCACAACATTGTTCAGGCCGTGCACCATGGCCTTTGTTGCGCCTGAAGATTCCGATGTCCAGAAAAATGTCGCCGAGAGGCCGGGCTGGTCAAAGGACCAGGCATTGTTCTGATACAACACGCCTGAAAGCAGTGCTTTAAATCCGGTTGGCGATGCCATTTCCTTTAATGGCGTGCCTGCCTGGGATTGCTGTGAGTAAAAATTCATCAGGGTCAGCCAGTCTGCGACGGTCGGAACATGCCATCCCGGAGGACAAAGACCCTGGCCGCCTGGCAATGCTTCTGACCGCATAAGTTCATCCCATTGATAATGTCCTCCATAAATATTGCAATTGGCGGGAATGTTACCCAGGCAATATTTTTCAATGGTGCAGTTATCTGTCTGCACCTGCGTGGATGTGACCATTGAACCGATGTTAAGGTTCTTCGAAAACCAGCACTGGGTCCCGATCAATACCGTTGGATAACTTTGATTGTCGCGATAATCGCTGACATTTGAGCCGCAAACCCCTGAAAATGTGCTGCGGACATCAACCGGATGAATGGCCGACGATGAACACAGTCCGACATTCGTGTAGGAATAAGTTACCTGGTGAATGCCAACCCCTGCAACTGCGGGATCAAAGATGCCGGTAACCGGGTTCACGCCGGGCCCGGTGTACGTACCCCCGAGGGGAAGACCGCCTTTAAGCCTGAACGGCTTGCCATCGGCGGCAGTAACCAGGTCATTGCAGGTATTGTAAATGACCACGGGCTGCGGGCTCAGGAGAACGGTCAGCGGACTGCTTAAAGCCGGATTATTGACGCCACAGGTAACATTGGAGGTCAGCTGGCAGGCAACAACATCCCCGATCAGCGGGATATAACTGTACACGGCATTATTCGGACCCACATTTGCGCCGTTGACTTTCCACTGGTATAAAGGACTCGAACCGCCGTTGGTTATGGCTGCAGTAAAAGTGACCAGGGTTCCGGCGCAAACGGATGCAGACGGGGTGGCCGAAACAGAAACGCCAACCGGGAATACAGGATTGACGGTTATCGTGATGGCGCCGGACGTTGCAGGATTTCCCGTGGTGCACATTTCACCGGAGGTCAGGATGCAGGTAATCACATCGTTGTTCGCCGGAAGATAGGTGTATACCGGATTGTTTATCCCGGCTGATATACCGTTTACCTTCCACTCGTACAACGGCAGGGTCCCGCCATTCGTTGCAGCAGCGGTTAAGGTCAGCGGAATGCCGGCGCAAACCGGGTTCGCTGAAGCCGTAATGGCAACGCTGACAGGCAGGATCGGTTTTACCACCATGGCAACATTTCCGGAGACTGCAGGACTCCCGGATGCGCATACATCGCTGGATGTGAATATGCAGGAAATCAGATCACCGTTTACTGGAACATAGGTGTAAGCCGGGATGTTTGCACCAGCATTTACCCCATTGACCTTCCACTGATACATGGGCGCGACCCCTCCGTTGACACCTGTTGCATTAAACGTAACCGACGAACCGGCACAAACCGGGTTTGCCGAAGGAACCACCGTGATGCTGACTGGCATAACCGGGTTCACCGTCATCGTCACTGTTGCGGATGTGGCAGGATTCCCGGTGGCACAGGTCGCG
>JBAXDH010000079.1:0-17170 GCA_037141055.1 bacterium
AATTATTCAGGCGCATGGTTTTTAACGTGGTTTCACGTAACTGCGACGACCACACTAAGAATTTTGCTTTTATCATGGATAAATCCGGAGCATGGAACCTCTCGCCTGCCTTTGATGTGTGCCATTCATACCGCCCCGGAAGCGACTGGGTGAGTCAACAGTCGCTCAGTGTCAATGGGAAGCGCAACAACATCACCCGTGAAGATTTCCTGTCTGTGGCAAGGCAGATGAATATAAAAAAAGCTGCATCCATCGTAACACACATAAACGATACAGTAAATAAATGGCCTGAATACGCTGAGGAAATCAAGGTAAATCCTGCGCTCAGGGACGCTATTTATAAAACGCTCATCAACCTTGCCAGATAACATTTTAGCACCTGCCAGACAGGAGCGTTATTACCTGCGCGATAAAATAGTCGCAGTAACCAGGTCCCTGTTTTTTATTGCATTGGAATCGCGGGGATTCAATTGCAGGAGTTTGTTGAAATCCTGAAGAGCTCCTTTGTAATCTTTTAGCTGGTATTTCGCACATCCAAGGATGTTATATGCATTGGCGTTATTTTCATCAACTCTGATCACCCTTTCCAGATCGCATACGGTTCCGGCATAATCTCCCAGGTTGTATTTTGCAATCCCGAGATTGTAACTGACTCCGCCGCTTTCGTTGGGGTTCGCATTGAATTTCAGTGCATTTTCAAAATCTGATATTGCTTTCTTTATATACTCCAACCGCCTGATCGTTTGGCCGGCATACAGTTCATTCGCATAATAGTTCAGATAGACGGCACCGCGGTTGAGGTATGTATCCCCGTAGCCCGGGTTTAGTTCAATGGATTTGTCGTAAGCCCCTGCTGCACCGGCAAAATCGCCTGAACTGCCCTTTGCCGATCCGAGATTATAATAAATGTCTGCTTTTCTTTTTGGATCTGTCGTGAATTTTATGGCATTTCCAAAGTCCGAAACAGCCATTTTTAAATATGCTTCATTTTTGACCTCATTGCCGGCAGGTTTCTCATAGCTGTTCAAATAATAGGTTCCCCTGATGAAGTACGGGAAATTGGCATACGGGAATTTGTTGATCGCATCGGAAAACAGCGTGGCGTTATTTTTCCATACAGCGGTCCGCTGGTATGAAATGGCCGACAGCGCAATGAAACCGGCAATGACAACCATGGAGGATATTGCCTTCAGATTTACTGTTGAGCCAGCATGCCCCGAGGTTCGTTCATAGAGCTTCCCGATCAAAAAGAATATGCCGATGTACGGAATGTAGGTATACCGGTCTGCCATGGTTGCAGCCCCCACCGGAATAAGTTGAAGGACCAGAATGATTGTTGAGGTGAAAAACAAAAAGCCAAAAACAATATCCTTCCCGCTCCTGCGCGAGTAACATACGCAGAGCAGGAGTATCCCGACACATATTACAGACAGGTAGTAAATTGCCGGAAGTGTGTGGCCCGTTTCAGGGGGATATGGATAGAAGGCTGACAGATTCAACGGGACAATGGCCTTAAATATATAAGTGATAAAGGAAGAGGCGACAACAGAAACATGATCCGGAACCGACATCACCGGCGCCATGTCCTGTATCGAGCTTTTCTGGGAATAGAGTGCGGCGATTCCGAATACAATGGAAATGCAGAAAAATGGAATCTTTTCAACCAGCATCTTCCGGCAATATTCCCTGTTGGAGTAATAATCGAGAAGAAGCATCACCAATGGTAAAACAACAGCGCCTGATTTGCTCAGGCATGATAAAACAAAAAAGAGGGCTGTGAGTGCCAGTGGCGTAAAGGTTTGCTTTTTCAGATAGGAGGAATACATGATCAGTGAGAGCAAAAAGAAAAACGAGTACAATACATCCTTTCTCCCTGAAATCCAGGCTACCGACTCAACATGCATCGGGTGAACCGCAAAAAGAGCGGCCGTGATCAGCGCTACAGCAATATTGCCGGGCGAAATCCTGCGGATCAACTTAAAAACCAGGAAGGTGTTTGCTGCGTGGAGCAGGATGTTGTTGACATGCAAAAATGCAGACGAGTCCCGGAACAGCTTATGTTCGGCTGCGTACAGTAAAATGGTCGCCGGCTGGTAATTGCCGGCATAGAAATTTGTGAAAAACAATTTGATATTCTCCCATCTGATGTCATTAATATGGTTGTTTTGAAGGATATACAGATCGTCATCCCAAACGTAACCGAAACCGATCGTTCTGAAATAGATGATGAAAGTTACCATGGCGACTGCAGCCAAAGCAAGCCAGGCCCATTTGCCGGTATAACCAGTATCTGCTTTATGATCCGGTGTTTTTTGAGATGGTTTGAGATTTTTAGTCCCTTTTAATGACATTGGAGCCGGGTGATGATTTTTCATGACGGGGTGCACCAGCGAATTTATTTCGATATTTCGATGAGATCCCTGGAAACGGGCAGCCCGGCCATCTTCATGCTCTCCAGGACCTGAAGTCCTTTTGCCCGGTTGTTGGTCCGGAAATAGACCAGGGCAAGGTTGTGGTTCGCCTGTGCGTTCGTGGGATCGAATGTTGTAACCTGTCTCAGGTAATGGGCCGCGCTGTCGAATTGCTGGCGCATATAGGCCGATTCCGCAAGTTTGAAATAGACGTTCGCCAGCACTGCGACAGCCGATTTTTTGGAAGGATCGAGGCTGATGCCGGTTGAAAGGTATCGTGCCGCGCTGTCGAGCATATTTAAATCAAACAGGCTTTTGGACAGGTTGAAATAGAGGTCGGGGAAATTCGAGTAAGCCAGTTCTCTTTTGTAATAGTACACTGCCGAATCTGTTTTGCTTTTACGCTGCATGGTGATTCCCATCCAGTAGTTGACAAGCATTTCATGCGGATCAAGTACATAAGCCTGGCGGATGTACTTTTCCCTGAGAACGAAATCCGGCGATTGAATGCCCTGGTTGAGTTTCGCAAATGCAGAGGTCGGGGAATCACGGACGGCATTGTCCCAGAAAATTTTTCGATCGCGGAAGCAATCGAGCCGGATGAAGGAGACGACTGCGAATAATGCCAGCACACCTGAAGCAACCAGGATGATGTTCCTGGATTTCCATTTGCCTGAGAAGAGAATCGTCTGGCTTAAAACAAGCAGCACCCCGATGAATGGCAGGTACAAGCGGTGTTCATACCCCTGGTCGTTCAGGTTTTTCGGAACAATGAGCACCGGCAGCAGGAAAAGAAGGTACCATGCGATGCCGATGAGTACCAGCGGGTTTTTGTAACTCCGGGACACAGCGACGAGTGCGGCTAACAACACCGCCGACAGTAAGCCCCATACGATGGTAATGTCTTCAAACCGTGGGACGGCGGAGAGGTTCACCGGGATAAATATCTTCCCGAGGTACTTGAGAATTGCCGGCAGCCTGGTGATGCCGCTCTGAACCATTTCCTGGCCGAGAGCCCCCTGGTACGCAGGATCCGAGGAGGCCCTGAGCGCATACCATATAATAATGGCCAGCGCCCATGATGCAAATAAAGGAATCATTTTCGAAACTCTGACTTTGCAGACGAAATAGAGCAGGAGGAAGGCGATGACGGGTATGATAACGGCTGTTTCCTTGGTGAGCAGGGCAAGCAGGAAGGTGCCGAACTGCACGAACAGGAGGTATCCTTTCGGTTTCTGGAAGTAATCAATTACGGAGATGAGGGTGGCGAGGAAAAATATCATGAGGATCAGGTCATTCCTGCCGGGGATCCAGGCGACCGCCTGGGTGAGCACCGGGTGAATGGCAAACAGCAAGGCGAGCAACAGCGAGGGCGTCTCGGGGACCCTGATTTTTTTAAGAAAGATAAACAGCAGGCACACGGAGATTATGTGAAAAAGCAGGCTGAACAAATGGTAACCCCATGGTTTTATGCCAAAGAGCTGGTTTTCGAGGATCATGTCCGCCAAGAAAATAGGGCGGTAGTAAATGTCGTTTTTAGGAACAAAAAGACCCTGGTTGAATACCGTGGCAAGGTTTCCCGGTTTCTCGTTGAAGGATGCATGGTCCACCACGAAAAATTTGTCATCCAGGGCTGTGAAATCGAAGAATACAATTTTCGCATACAATATCAGCGGCACGAAGATCAACCAGAAAAACGAAGATTTCCAGAAAGGACCGGGATTCGTCCTGGTGTCCTGCTGTTTTTTTTTCTGCTTGCCGGCTGATTGCCTGGTTTCAATAACTTTGGACATGATGAATGGTTATGTTACTAATTTCTGATCACTGTTCCATTGGCTGAAAGTGTAAACCCGGCAGTGATATGCAGTGTCGCCCCGTCTTCAATCAACAATGAGCCGCACGACATTCCCGCATCTCCAACTACCGGCATCCTGGAGGGCCCCACAGGGATTTTTACGCTTTCGCTGACAGGCACGCCGGGTGGTGACCAGTTGCCGCCGGTGTTCCAGTTATCACTTACGCCACCGGTCCAGGTTTTGGTGTAAAACAGTCCCTGCACCAGGGTTGCCTGCTTCAGTACAATTTCATTCTCCGGGTCAAAGGCAAGGCTGACCGGTTGTTTCGAAAAAGTCCAGTCGAACTCCTGGTAGTTGAATGTGTTCATTATACGGACAATGCTGTCGGTGTTGTCCATGAAATGAATTTTCACGACAACCGGCATCTGAAAGAAAGTGCCACCCGGCTGGGTCTGCTTTGCCAGGAAACGAAGATCCCAGTGGCCATTTCCAAGGGATTCGGCATAATACTGATTTGCGTACACCGGGTGATTTGGTGCATAGATCCACTCGTTGAAGAACCAATCATAATTCTGACCGGTAACGGAGCTGACCTTATCTTCAAAATCTGAAATTGAAGCAGATTGGAACCGCAGATTGGTGTCGGCCGAGTAAGCCTGCATGGCTGCGAAAAACAACGCATCACCCAGCGTGTACCTCAGCATGTGAAGCACACAGGCTCCTTTCTGGTAGGTGATTGTCCAGTTAAACAGCGTTCCCATGTCGGGAGTGGTGATCGCCCAGTCCGGATTTGAGATGGCCCACCCTGGATTGTTAGCAAGGTAACCAGTTGCATTTCCATTGATTTCATTCTTGTAGGCTGCATAACCCCCGGATTTTTCATACCAGAAACATTCCGTCCAGGTGGCAAAGCCTTCGTTCAGCCAGATATCGGCCCAGGTGTTGCAGGTAATCATGTCGCCGAACCATTGGTGGGCATATTCATGCGCCGCAAGCCACTCGCCCCAGCAGCCAGGGCATAAACTTGTCAGGGTCTGGTTTTCCATTCCACCCCAGTAAAACTGGTTATCAAGCGTGGCAAATCCATTCTTCTGAAAAGGGTGTTCGCAAAAATGCTGTGAATACCAGTCTGTCATTGGTTTAATAATTGCCTCCACCGGACCGGGATTTTCACCGTCGTTGTAATAAAACCGCATGGGAACACTGTCTGCCGGATTGGAAAGTTTATGCCAGTAAACAATATCCAGGTGGTAATTTACTTTGGATGTCATCACCATCAGATATGTGGCAATATTATGAATACTTGCCCAATGATATATAAGGGTATCGCCAATAGATGTGGAGTCCATCAGTTTGCCGTTGGATGCGAACCTAACTGTGGAAGGAACCCTTGCGGTCAGATCCAGGAGCGCCTTGTCGGAAGGTTTATCCCAGCATGGAAACCATTTTCGCGCACCTTCGGGTTCGCAATCGGTGAACAGGATACCGTTCCCGGTAAAAAAAGCGTAGTCATTTACATCCTGGTGGCGGTAGTATATTTTCACCTCGGCAATTTCACCGGGGAGATAGGTGCGGTTCAGCGTGATGGTGAGGATGTCCGCGGAAAGAACAGGGTTTGACCCTGCCATTCTCACTGAATCGATGATCAGCGATGAATTTACGGCATTGAGTTTAATGGAGGAAATGGATGAATCAGCTTTAAACATAATGATTACAGATGCCCGGAAATTTTTAGGATAAGGGGTGAAGTAACAGGCAAACAAATTCAGGTTGAGCGTATATTTCAGTACATCAAATGCATGGGGGATATTGTAGGCGGAATTGTCATTCAACACGGGAGCATGGTCGATCGAACTTTTTTTTTGATGACAATAATAAGCGCCGCTATGCTCCGGCTTTTCTTGTGATTGCATGTAAAGGCCGGTCAGCATGAAGGCAACAAAGAAGACAAGACACTTGTGCATAATTGGGGATAGGTTTAACAAAATTACAGATTATTCCGGGATTTCCGCACGCCACATCCTTGATGCACTGTGCATGTTCCTCGGTTTAGAGTCAAAGCAATGAAATAAATTTTCTACTTCAGAAAAAAGAGTTACTTTTGCACCCCCTGAATGGTACATTGTACCATAAAATGCCCGGATGGCGGAATTGGTAGACGCGCTAGTTTCAGGGACTAGTATCCGTACGGATGTGCAGGTTCGAGTCCTGTTCCGGGCACAATCAAAAAGAAGAAACCCTTGTAACACTGATAGTTGCAGGGGTTTCTTCTTTTACGGTTGACGCTATAGCTGACGCTTTTCGATTTAGGCAGAAGTTCTGCATCCTGCCAGAAAGTTAAATCCTGAAATTGGATATTCTGCAAAAATAAATCGCATGATTTGTGGAAATCAGTTTTAAAATCGAAATTCCTGATGTACATTTGTCACCAATGTTATTGCAAGTTATAATCATAAAAACAACATGACATATCGTAAAATGTTAAAATAGATTTGTTGTTTTGTACAACAAATCTATAAGCGAAACGTGGTGTCATATCATCGGTAACATGTTGCTTAATACATTGATTATGAATTTACCAGAAACCTATGCGTTTAACGGGGAATCCTAATTCAAAGCAAATGGTTAATTCAATCATTGTAGACGGCAACAGGGACGACATCGTATCATTGGAAAACATGATATCCAATAATTTTCCAAACATCCATATCTTTGGCAATGCCGACAATTTAGAAATAGCTACTGAGATTCTCGCCGAAGTTAAACCGGATATTCTTTTTATGGATATCGAATTGCCCCTGAAAAACGGACTTATACTGAATGAATATATTGCAAAAGTTTCTTGCCAGGTAATTCTTCTTACACAAGGAGCCAATTATATCCTGGATGCTTTGAATTGCGTTGTATGTGGTTATTTAATCAAACCATTCAGGGAAGACGTTGTTGTCTTTGCAGTGCAAAGGGCGCTATCGAAAATAACTGAAAACCAGGAACATTTGCGGAATAAATTTCTGGCTGAAGAATATTTCAAACTATCATATATTGAAGACGTCATTGGAATCCCTTGTTTTGAAGGATTTGAGTTTGTTCGCATTAAAGACATTATTTGCTGTGAAGGCATGCAGAAATGCACCCGGGTAATTACAAGTGAAAAAACAGACATTATCAGTTCCTACAACCTTGGCGAATTTCGAAAATCACTTGAGCCTTATGGATTCTTCAGCCCGCACAAATCCTACCTGATCAATTTGCACCTGATCAGGAACTATCACAGGGAGGGCAATATTCTGATGGTAAATGGTGTATCGGTTCCGGTAGCAAAGCGCAAAAAAGGAGAATTCCTGAACCGCATCAAGCATATCTGAACATCCCTTTCGTTCCCCCCAAAGCCCGTTGATTCCTGTTTTCCTGCCAAAAGTCAGATGATTGTTGCTCACCGCAGGTTAATGTTATACTTTTCACTCTTTCTTTGTGACTGCCGGAATAGTCTCCTATAACCTGCTCATTATGGAACTGGTGGTAAAAAGCATTCATTTAACTGCCCGGGATGGCGAAAATGAAGATTTCGATCCAAAAAGAGGGAACACCGATGTGATCATCTCCCTTAATGATGGTAAGCAATACATTGCTTCCTTTTTTTCCTATGCAAACATTGAAGAGATGAGGATTGAGCATCAAATTGACGGGACCTTCCTGCACGGCTCCTACTTCTGGGGTAAAACGATGATACTGGTTGAAGAACGTTCCATGCAATCCATTGAATCAGTGGTAAATGATATTATTGATGAGGGGAACTTTCTGGAAGCTTTCAGACAGTTGTAGCGTTGAATATTGCTTTCGGATCAAGCTAACAATCAGGCCCAAAATGTGACTGAAGGGGCGAAGCTGTATCAACCTTAGAATAATAATCATACCTATATATATAACCCTTAAGACATTATTTAGTAAAACAAATAAAAACGGAGGTTTATTATGCCAATACAACCAACATATCCTGGTGTTTATGTGCAGGAAGTCCCAAGTGGGGTGAAAACCATCATGGGCGTGAGTACATCGGTTGCGATGTTTATAGGACGTTCAATGAAAGGAAAATTGAAAGAACCAGTATTATGCAACAGTTATACTGATTTTGTCCGCGAATTTTCAAATGATGCCTCATTGGGAGAAATGCCTCAGCAGGTAAAAATGTTTTTTGATAATGGAGGGTCAAAATGTTTTGCCATGCGAATTGCTGATGGTGCGACCTATTCAAGGGTGACACTTAAAAATGAGGCGGGACCTGTATCCGTAATGGAATTCATTTCGAAGCAACCGGGAGATGTGGGTAACCTAATCCGGATTTCGATTGATTATGGTACGCAATACCCGGAAATCGATTTTAATGTCAGGGTTTTCCGATATGAGGTTAAAAACGGAAACAAAGTGGTTGCCGAGGCTGAAAGCTTTGCAAATCTTTCAATGGATGATAAATCGCCCAGGTATGCACCCACTTATATTACTCAAAAATCAAAATTGGTAGATGCTGAAATTTGTCCAACGATGCCACAACCTGTCCCCGGATTTAGTCAATCATGCTTGCCGATTGAATATACTCCAGCAACTGCAGGCCCAGTTGCAGTTACGGATCAGGATGCCGGAAGTTCCATTTCAGCTGCATGGAATGCCATCTGCACATCCACTTCAAATGTATTTTTGATAAGTGTTGACAATTTTCGTCCAATTGAGATCAATCTGTCTGATCTTGATTTTACGGATATCGCTCTATTTCCGACCACAACGGCAGACGACTTTCTGGATGCGGTGAAAGACCAGCTCAAGGGAAAAATCAATGATAAACTCGATTCGGAAGGTCACTCAGAGATCACGGTCAGCGTCAATTTCATTGATGGACCGGTCCCGTATTATGACCCCGCTGGCCCCACTCTTGCTTCAAAGATGATTCGCATTACATCCGACCATAACGGGAATGTCCTGGTCTTTCCTTCCCCGGAAAATGACCTGGCCGTGCCCTTGATGCTCGGCACTGCGCAAGGTGGAATTGAGGTCGGGGCATATTCTTTATGCAGGCCAGCTCCAAACGGGATCAGCCTGGTGAGCAGCAGCATTCCAAATATTGTGTCGCTTGGCGGTGTTGTACAAAGTGCCCTCACGTCCATTACAACGTTCCCTGATATGATTATCCCCGCCATTTTTGATCCCACGACCGAAACGACGAAAAAGGTTTACAATAATCAGGGAACCGTCATAAAGAAAGACGGGATAAGAGAAAAATTGATAATCCTCAGGGATTTTATCAATGATTATGCGAATAATCATCCGGCAAAATTCTATTGGCAGGCCGCATTATATGGATATCGGCTCACAATTACTTCCACTCAGGCAAACGATAATGCCCAGGCGTTGGTGTGCACGACGGGAACGACAGACATTTTTTCCTATTTTACGAAGAATGTGAAGGTGTATAGCTTGGGGAATTCCGGTAAGGGATCCTATCAATTCGGTACATCAGGTAATTCAGGCAATACCCCAAAGTTGCAGAACTATATTGATGCATTTGATGTCATTGACAAAGAAGTAGACATCTTCAACCTGATGGTACTACCTTGTGACAAAGATGAAAACAAGATTCCCATCAGTCTGGTTTGGGGCCAAGCAAGTGTCTTCTGCCAGAAAAGGAGAGCATTTCTACTTATGGATGCACCAGAATGGGAAACAGTACAAGATGCACTGGATGGGATTGTTCCTTTACGAATAGGACTGATAAAGGATCACAGTGCAATGTTCTATCCTAGTGTCAGAATTTCCGATGGTGGAATTGAAAAGTCAATCGGTCCATGCGGGGCAATTGCAGGGCTCATGGAAAGGATTGACAATAACCGTGGTGTATGGAAACCACCGGCAGGAAAAGAAGCCTTTCTGACAGGAGTCAACAGTCTTACAAAAATGATGACTGATAGGGAGAATGGAAACCTTAATCCTAAAGCTCTTAATATTATTCGAGTTTTCCCCAACGGCATTGTTAACTGGGGTGCCCGTACTATGGATGGTGACGATGATTTTCAAAGTGAATACAAGTACATCCCCGTCAGACGTCTTGCGCTATATATGGAAGAAAGCCTCTACCGCGGTCTCAAATGGGTCGTCTTTGAACCCAATGACGAACCATTATGGGCCCAGATCAGGTTGAATGTGGGCGCATTCATGCACGACCTCTTTATCCAGGGAGCATTCCAGGGGGGCAATCCAAAGGATGCATACTTCGTAAAATGTGATAAGGAAACAACAACCCAGAACGACATTAACCGGGGGGTAGTAAACATCTGGGTTGGCTTCGCTCCGCTGAAACCTGCGGAATTCGTTATTCTTTCCATTCAACAAATGGCCGGTCAAATCAATCAATAAAACATACTGTTATGGCACAATTTACATCAAATCGTTTCGATCCGTACAAAAATTTCAAGTTCCGGGTTAAATGGGACGGAAAATATGTCGCAGGTGTAAGCAAAGTCACCGCATTGAAACGTATTACCGAAATGGTGGAACATCGTGAAGGCGGCGATCCCAGTGCTTCCCGTAAAAGTCCGGGAAGAACAAAATATGATCCTATTACCCTTGAAAGAGGCATTACCCACGATCCGGAGTTTGAACGATGGGCCAACAAAATCTGGAATCTGGGTTCCGGCCTCGGATATGAAGTATCCCTTAAGGATTTCCGAAAGGACATCACGATCGAAATGTTAAATGAGGCGGGTCAATTGGTCATTGCATACAATATATACCGTTGCTGGGTCTCTGAATTCGTGGCACAGCCTGAAATGAATGCGAACGCCAATGCGATTGCAATCCAGTCGATCAAGTTGGAGAATGAAGGATGGGAAAGAGATTATGCTGTGACAGAGCCCGATCCGCCTTCCTTTGTAGAACCTGAGTAAGGTTTTAAGCATGCTTTCGGGCTCCCGGGAACTATTTTTGTCTGATACTCAAAGATTACAGTGATGGTAACGATTGTCCCGCTCAGGTTCACAGGTGTGAACAGATGGGTTCATTTACGCGAAATATGCGGGAAGGATGAACAGTCGGTTGCCGGAACCCGTTCCATCGATGCCATGTGCCTCCTCGACCGAATTATCCAAAACCATCCTGGCAACGAATCAGCAGTATCCGCATCGGGTTCCATATCCATTGCCGACAGGGATCAGATTCTGTTGGCGGTCTATCTGAATACCTATGGTACGAAGGTTGAGACAACCGCCACATGCAGTTTGTGCAACTGTCCGTTTGACATCGGTTTTTCATTGACGGAGCTGGCGGATGAACTGGTCCATGTGAATCCTGCAGGTCTGAACGAAGCAGATCCTTCCTTCCCGTTCAAAACATCAAATGGTATGAAATTCAGGCTGCCAACAGGAGAGGATGAACTGGCTGTAATGGGAATGAATCCGGAAGCGGCCGAAAGGGCGCTTTTTAAAAGATGCATGCCCGTTGATACAACAACATTCAATGCAGACATCATCCAAAAGGCCATGCAGAAAGTTGCTCCTCTCCTCGACACCGAATTCGAAACCCAATGCCCGGAATGCTCAGGAAAGCAGGCATTCCATTTTAACCTGCAGCAATACTTGCTTACCTCTCTGATAAATGAACGGGATAAGCTGGTTGCCGAAATTCATCTCCTGGCAAAATCTTATGGCTGGGGACTAAACGAGATACTGGAATTACCGAGGAATGTCCGCAACTCCTATGTGTCTCTTGCCGGATCCTGATTTTGTTTTAAAACACCGGAATCTGAAATGGCTCTTTATCTTTCTACCATCATCGCCAATGCCCTCGGCAGACCTGCAAAAGCTTCAGTGCTGCCAAATGTTCCTTTCATTCCCATCGATACTGAAAATTCCAGGATGAAACCTTTTGCCCCTTCGGATTCATTTTTTGGGAACCGAGACACAGTGGAGCCTGGGGTCATCGAAACCATTGAAAAGAGCAAACCACGAGTCAAGGTTCCCAATATCAGAAACGCCGACGGGCGAACAGGCGAACCGGTACCGACGAACATGGAGCCAGGTGAACCCGGCCGGAGAAGGTCCTTTAGGCCCCTTTCCGGATCCATTCCGGGAAGTTCGGCTTCAACTGTTCAACCTGTGGCAGATAGCGGGGAGATTAAAGGAGACGGTGTAAAATCCCATGAGAAGGTCGGGCCGGTGAAGAAGGAATCGTGGAGTGTAGAAAAAAATGAGACATCTCATGAAACTTTCTCTGCCCCCTCTGCTTTGGATAAGTCTTCAAATGAGGTTCTGCCTGAAAAGCACACCGGGCTGACTGTTCAGTCAATACTGACTCCCGTTTCGCTGCCAGAAACCCGGAATGCAGCCATGCCCTCTGTAATGGCTGAAAGGGTTCCTGGTTTTACACCAACACCGCCAGGGGTTAAAAAAGAAAATCCGGAAGCCTTCTCAGGCCAAACAGTTATAAATCCCTCTTCTGTGAAGGAATCAACGGTGACAAGCCTTGCGCACGAGCCGGCGACCCATGTTAAAAATCTGCAAATTCCAACGCCGGAAAAGAAAGGCCTGGAGATGATCACTGAAACGAGTGAGCTAAAATCTCTGCAAGTAAGACGGGAAGAGCGAAAAACAACCAGGGAGATTGCTGATCTTCTCCCGGTCATACCTGAAGCTTCTTTTAATATCGTTAACGCAAGTCCGCAAACAAAACTTGTGATCGGAAACCTCATCGTTGAAGTCACCGGATCGCAGCCGGAAAAGATGCCTCAGCCGCAGGTCACGGAGAGGATCGTCGTACACCATGAGCCGGCCCGTGTTTCTCTTTCAGGGAATGATTCATCATTAAAAGTCAAATTCGGGTTAGGACAATTGTAATATGGCACTGGTAGATATTTCATTGGTTACAAATGCTTTGATAAGTCTGATAAATGCGAAGATTGATGAATCGGAACTTTATTCCGACGCGGATATAAAGCCGAAAGTGACTTCTCAGCCCCCCGATAAACTTAAAGAAGACAATCTCGGCAAATGTCTCGGCATTTATCTCTATCACATTTCGGAAGATCCTCATTATAAAAACCTTCCTCCGCCCGGAGCCGATGCTCCGCCGGTTCGTTACTCACCGATCGCTTTGAATTTATTTTATCAATTAACAGCTTACTCAAAGACAGAATCTTCGCAGGGTACTTATGATGAACAGAAGATGCTTGGCATTGCAATCAAAGCTTTGCACGATTATCCGGTGATTGATGAAACTACAAAGGTCAATAATACGGAAATCTTCCCGCCAGATCCGAAACATAAAGGTAACCTTCTCAGGATTACATTGCAGCCCATTGAGCCACGGGATGCAGTGAGTTACTGGACAGCAGGCAGTTCGCCCATGAGGCTGGCACTATATTACCAGGTTTCAGTAGTCTTTCTTGAACCGGAGGAATCACAAACACGAAGTGGCAAAGTTCTCCGGTACGGTGTATTCTCATTCCCCGGTGGAAGCCCTCGAATTGATGGCTGCAGCAATATCCTGACCTTTAAATTGCCGGGAACGACAAAAATGCATGAGATAGAACTCAAACCTGCCCAGGTGCCTGTCGGACAGGATGTTTTTTTTAAAGGTTCGGGATTCACCGGAGGAACAGCAACTTTATGGTTGAAAAACAACAAATGGGAAAAATCTTATGCGGTTGATAACCTGTGGAACCTGACCTTTTCAGGCAAAGGAGCGATGATCACGGTCGTGGAAAAGATAATTGATGAAACTGGCAACATAATTCCCATATTTCCCGGTATCTATACAGCCGCGGTTAAAGTAACAAAGCAGATCACAATCCCGGATGGCTCAGTAAGGGAGCTGGAACATCTGTCAAATGAGTGCCCCTTTACTGTTTCATCAATGATCTACGGGACGGTGGATAACCTTATTGGTTTCCCGGCAGGTGCTGACAAGACGATCACGGTGGAGGGATATGCATTCCCTGCTGAAGAAGTGTTGGAGCCGCTGTTCCCTGCCCTAAACGTCTATGTAGGGACTTTCAGGCTAAAGGGGATAAAATCAACGCAGGCCTTGACTGCAGGTGATTTTAAGGTTGAGAAAAATTCGGGTGGTATGAATGTGATCAGGCTGTTAATGCCTGCAGAAACAGATGCGGATCACACGACGACCTTTTTCCCCCTGCGCGTATTTGTCAACGGGGCCGAATCTCCACCAAACTGGATACAAAAATAATTCAATTGACAACCGATCCGATCCTCGACCTGGTTTTGCTCCGCATCAGGCTTTATGCCCGGAGGCGCATTGCCTGGCTAAGAAAAACCTGGCAGGAAGAGGGAAATCCCGGCGGGCCGCTTACCGTGACCCATGCCGAGATCGATGCCTGCCTTGATGACATTGACTCGCCCGGTGCGGAAAAGCAATGGTACCATTCCGATGAACAAATCATCCGGCTGAACCAGGAGATAAAAGAAACGGAAGATCTTATGTTGTCGGATGAAACATCACGGTTCTCCCTGCTTCATAAAATATTCAGGATCAGCCGCGAAGAATCCGACATCTTCCAGCTTTGCCTGGCTTTGAAACTTGATCCAGGTCTTTCACGCCTTTACGCCTACCTGCATGATCATGCAGGCAGAGGATATGCTTCAGAAGAACTGGCTCTCCGTCTTTTCGGCTACGGACGATCGAGCATCCGGAGAGCCGATTCATCGCTTGCAAAATGGGAACTGGTACATGAAAAGGAGACAGGAACCAATGATCCGGTAATGCTCAGTTGTGACCGGTTCATATTTCAATGGATACTTGGTCAGGACCTGGCAGATGATCTTCTGGTTCCTGTTTCACGTTATTATTCCAACCGGCCGCCGTTGGAGAATTGGCCGGTAGACCGCACTGTGGCACTCCTTGAAAGAATCGTCAACAATGGGACGGGGCTGGCAAGAGTGAATATAACAGGGCTGGAGGGCAGCGGCCGAAGGACCCTTGCATCCACCTTATGCGCCTGTTTCGACATGAGTTTGCTCGCCGTACGGGTTGATCCGGGAGAAAATTGGTCGTCGATTTTTATGCGTGCGCAGCGTCAGGCAATACTTGAAAATTGCGGGATCGCCTGGTACGGCGAAGCGGTTCATGAATTGACCTGGCCGAATACCCTTACCTGTACACCTCTTCAGTTTGTGATTTGTGAGACCGGTCAGAAACCGAAAGCCTCCGAAGGAATTCATGACCTGTTCGTGGAAATACCTGCATTGATTTACTCCGAACAGCAGGAACTCATTCAACGATTCATCCCAGCATCGGATGCCTGGGACAAAGAGCAACTGGATATCCTGTTATCTCAGCATCGCCTGACCATCGGGGATATTACAGCCATGAGTGAGAGAGATGTCCAAAACCTGGATGAAGCAAAAGAATCCCTCAGTGCCTCGACCCGTAACCGGCTGGGGAGCCTTGCACAACTCCTCGAATGTCCATTTGGTCAGGACGACCTTGTCATCTCCGGATTTTTGAGGGAATCGCTGGCGGATTTCATATACGAAGCCAGGGAGCGTAAACGGTTCTGGGAAAATGAGCGGGCAAGAAACCTTTTTCCCCAGGGAAGGGGACTGATCGGATTGTTCAGCGGTCCGCCGGGTACCGGGAAGACCATGGCCGCGCAGGTGATTGCTGCCCGGCTCGGACTGGAACTTTACCGCATCGATCTCTCTGCCGTGGTGAGCAAATACGTAGGTGAAACGTCACAGAACCTGGAGCGTATCCTTTCGCGGGCCGCCAATTTGGATATTGTCCTGCTTTTTGACGAAGCCGATGCGTTGTTCGGAAAACGCACCGAGGTGAAGGATGCCCACGACCGGTTTGCCAATACCGATACAAGCCACCTGTTGCAGGCGATAGAGAATTACCGGGGGATTGCCATCCTCGCCACAAACAGGAAAGAGAACATTGATCATGCCTTCATCCGCCGCCTCCGGTATGTCCTTGACTTCCCGAAACCCGATGCCCACCATCGTAAGGAGATCTGGACAAAGGTACTTGACAAATTGCTGACAAATGAACAGCAACCCAGCCTGAACGGGCAACTGAATGTACTAACCCAGGTTGAACTGACAGGATCACAGATCAAGTATGCCTTGTTGTCAGCTGTTTTTTCTGCCGGGCGGGATAAGAAGAACCTGGGAATGACACACCTGATTCGTGGTATCGACCGGGAATTGATGAAGGAGGGGAGGACCCTCTCCACCCGGGAACGTGAAAAACTGATGGAACATGCAGAATAAAACGGTACATATTAATCATATGAAACTCCGAATCGCGGGAGTGAATGAAAATCAAGCCCTTCAAATCGGACAGGAAGTGGCAGTGCAGCTTTCCGAAACCCTGCCGTTTTCATTCCCAAAGAGCCGGCCAGATTCCATTAACCTGACTGTTAATGTTACTCCGGGAATCTCCTCCACCGATATCTCCAAATCAATTACCGAAGCCATTTTAAAAGGATTGGTATGAATCAGCGGCAAGTTTCAGAGATCACGCAGGATTTTCAGCAACATCAGTCAGCAAAGGTTGCAAAATCCGTCAGTCCGTCATCTGCCCCTGATAACCCTGTATTGCAGGCCCAGGGCATAATCGGGAACCATGGGGTGTTGCGCCAGCATGGCTCACCGGTTATCCAGGCCAAACTGAAAATCGGTGAACCAAATGACGTTTATGAACAGGAGGCCGACAGGGTTGCCGATGCGGTAATGAGAATGCCCGACCCGCAAATCCAGCGCAAAGAGGATGATGAGGATGACAAGATTCAGATGAAGCCGGTTGGTGAACAGATCACACCGCTGGTTCAAAGAAAAGGTGATACAGAACACAGGGATGAAGATGATGAGGATGAGCCGATTCAGATGAAACCGGATAGTGAACGAATCACACCGCTGGTTCAAAGAAAAGGTGATACAGAACACAGGGATGAAGATGATG
>JBAXDH010000080.1:0-17169 GCA_037141055.1 bacterium
GTTTTTGGACTGGGACAGTTCTTCCGATTTATCCAGGTAGATCGGGTTGCCTTCCGCATCCCTCTCTTTCCAGCGGTTAATAAATCCCCAGTTGGAATTATACCGGATTCCGTAGCTGTTTGTATAGTTTGGGCTGGCTTTGGAAGTGTCAACCCCCAGTTTTGCTGCATAATTCTTATCGAAAGAAGCAATGGATTTCATGTAGGAGCGCTTGGCATGCTTCTGAGGGGCGCCCATGGCTGAAAATGTCAGCGTATGCCGTCCCAGTTTTTTATCAACGCGAATATATCCAAACCACCCATTGGTCCATGTATTATCAACCCAGCCGTTGCCTCTTTTGTAAGAACCGGCGATGGTAACACCCCAGCCGTGTTTCAACTGGCCGGAAGTAACCCCGATGGATGTACGCAGGTACCCGTCGCTGCCAACCTCCTGTTTAATCGTACCGCCCAGGTTGGCATCGATGCCCTTGGTGATAATATTCATCGTCCCGCCAACCGATGGCAAAGCAAGTTTGGATGCTCCGAGTCCCCTTTGAACCTGGATATTCCGGGTAACTGCGTCAAGTCCGAACCAGTTCGACCAGTAGACCCATCCGTTCTCCATATCATTTACAGGTATTCCATCGATCATCACGGCGAGGTTTCGCTGGCTGAACCCGCGAACGTTGACGCGGGCATCCCCGTCGCCGCCACCCTGCTGGGTAGCATAAACACCGGGAGTTTTATTCAGAATCATCGGAATATCGCGGCTGGCAAGTTCTTCCTGGAGCTGCATCGGCCGAACTGTTGAGAAGGCCACCGGGGTCTCACGCGTTTTTGCCACATCGCCTACAACTTCAACTTCCGTGAGGGTGGGTGTTTTCAACGTAAAATTCTGTGTGACTTCTCCTTTGCCTACAACGACATCAATCTCCTGGGGAAGGTATCCCACATAGGAAACCTTCAGATGATATGTTCCTGATTCAACCTTCAGATAATACTTTCCATCCATGTCGGTCACCGCGCCCTTTCCTTCACTGTACAGGATGGTTGCTCCGATAAGCGTCTCACCCGAATTGGCATCGGTAACGATACCGCGGATCATGGTTTTCTGACTGAAGAGCAAAACCGGAAACAGGATGAAAAAGATAAAAACCGTAAAATGTTTCGTCATGTTGGCTGGGAGTTTGAGAGATACTTGTGATACGCTGTAGGGGCATGATGTCTCATGCCCCTACATAATAACAACACCTGTTTCGCGGACATGCATCACATGTCCCTTAATATTATTGAACGATGATTTTCTTAATGATTACCTGGTTATCGTTAAACTTCACCCTGACCAGGTAGACTCCTTCCTGGAGATTGTTCAGCAACACTTTAACATCGCGCTGACGCGAAGCAAAATCGCGGGAATACACTGTTTGTCCAACGATGGAAACAACCTCCACGGATGCAACAGGCTGGCTTGCTTTCACCGTGAATTGATTGTTGGTAACCGGATTCGGCAGAATAACCACATTCTGGTCATGAGTCAGCGTTCCGATCCCTGAAGAAGATTTACAGTTGCACGTATGATGCCCAAGGCTGTCAAAGAAATTGGAAGGCATGGAATCATATTCTGCGAAGGCATTGAAGCTGTTGGGAAAACCGCCGGTCAGAGTATCTCCGTAATGGCTCATGGCAATCCTGTCAATGCCATGTTTTACAGTCTTTTTGCGTATCAGGGTCTGATCCTTGGTAAGGTACGCACCGGTTCCTTTCCAATAGGGCTTGGTATCCGTCCATGCGCCGGTTGTTCCTCCCTGCCAGTCAAGTGGCCGGACACCGATTTCGCCGAAGATATCAATGTCTTTCCATGTCCCGTTGGTTTGTTTCTTCTGAATTGAAACTGCATCATCACCGTTCCAGAAAACCACATTGCCACCGGGGGTTGTTCCGCCGTAATCGTAGGGAGCAAGCCAGGTGGCCTTTTTACGCAGGGCAGGCCATATCATTGTGTCCTGACCGGGCTTGGTCGTATCCTGAATCATGACCAGAACCTGGTAGGGAGCGATTGTTCCCAGGAGTGGCAGAACATAAAGCGGGTCGGTGTTGGTTGTGGAACTACCGTTCGACCAGCGGATGAGCTGGTAGGTATTATCCAGTGTAATAGCAGCGTTTGTAGGATTGTAGAGCTCCAGCGCTTTGTTATTATACCAGCCTTCAACATATTCCGAAATGATGATGTCGGAGCAGTCGGTCTGAGCATACACGGACCCGGCAAGCAGAATGGTGGCAACAAAAAGTAAAAGTTTTTTCATATTTTAGAGTTAAAGGGTTTCTATCGGAATATCAGCAACAAAATTAAGAAAAGTTAGGGCAGGCGAAGTTAAGGAATGATTAAATGTTAGTAACTTTTGAAATTTGGAATGGTTCCAGCCTTGCAATGGCTTCGTTGATCCCGGGAACATCCCGGAAGGTCATGAACAACCTGTTTTTTTCCTCGGTCATTTTTCCCAGGGAAGGATTATGTTTCATCCATTCGAGAACAGCGGTAAACTGCTCCGACTGGAAATAGGCCGATTCGGGGTTGCTTATAAAGTAAGCTGTCAGCCGCTGATTCCGCAGAACAAGTTTTTCAAATCCGATCCGCCGGGCAAGCCAGCGCAGCCTGATGGTATGGAGCAGTGTTTCCGTTTGCTTCGGTACCGGTCCGAAACGGTCGATCAACCTGTCCATAAATTTCATCAGGTTCTCTTCGGTCTCAATGGAATCCAGTTCCTTATAAAGGTTCAGCCGTTCGGTAATGTGGGTGATGTAATAATCGGGGATGAGAATCTCCAGGTCTGTTTCAATCACGCAGTCCCTCACATAGGATGTAGGTTCGTGCGTCGGGAACATATCTTTGAAGTCGGTCTCCTTCAATTCAAGCAACGCCTCATCCAGGATTTTCTGGTACATTTCATACCCGATTTCCGAGATAAAGCCGCTTTGTTCGGCACCCAGGATATTGCCTGCACCGCGGATGTCGAGGTCGCGCATGGCGATGTTGAATCCGCTTCCGAGTTCTGCAAATTCTTCGATGGCTCTCAGGCGTTTCCTGGCCTCATCCGTCAGGGATGACATGGGCGGCGCCAGGAGGTAACAAAACGCCTTTTTGTTGGACCGCCCGACTCGTCCGCGCAACTGGTGCAGGTCGCTCAGCCCGTAATGATGGGCGTCGTTGATGATGATGGTATTGACGTTCGAAATATCCAGCCCCGACTCGATGATGGTGGTGGCAATCAGCACATCGTACTCGCCTTCAATGAATTCCAGCATCACCTTCTCCAGTTTGTGGCCTTCCATCTGGCCATGCGCCACGGCAACCTTTACGCCGGGAACCATCCGCTGCACCATCACCGACAGGTCCATGATGTTCAGCACCCGGGTTGTCACGAAGAAAACCTGACCGCCCCGCTGAACTTCGAACGTTATGGCTTCCTTTATCACCTCCTCGCCAAAAGGATGGATCTCGGTTTGCACCGGATACCTGTTCGGCGGAGGCGTATTGATGATTGACAGGTCGCGGGCGCCCATCAGCGAGAATTGCAGGGTCCGCGGAATTGGCGTGGCAGTCAGCGTGAGCGTATCGACATTCACCCTGAGCATTTTCATTTTCTCCTTTGCCCCCACCCCGAATTTCTGTTCTTCATCGACGATCAGCAAACCAAGGTCTTTAAATTTGATATCCTTGCTGAGCAGCCTGTGTGTCCCGATCAGGACATCAACTTTTCCGTCCTCCAGGTCAAGAAGCAACTTTTTCTGGTCTTTGGCCGACTTGAACCTGTTGATGTAATCGACCCTGCAGGGAAATGCTTTCAAACGGTCGGAAAATGTTTTGAAATGCTGCAATGCCAGGATGGTGGTAGGGACTAAAACAGCCACCTGCTTGCTCTCCGTCACCACCTTAAACGCAGCACGAATGGCGATTTCCGTCTTACCGAAACCAACATCGCCACATATCAGGCGGTCCATCGGATAGGTTTCTTCCAGGTCCCTTTTTATATCTACGGTTGCCTTGATCTGGTCGGGAGTATCCTCATAGATGAAGGAAGCTTCCAGCTCGGTTTGCATGTAAGTATCGGGAGAACAAGCAAGTCCCAACGCGGCGCGCCTTTCCGCATAGAGCTTGATCAGTTCTTTGGCAATATCCTTGACCCTGCTTTTTGTCTTATTCTTCAGTTTATTCCAAACATCCGAACCAAGCCGGTTCATGGTGGGAGCAGTCCCATCCTTACCGATATATTTGGAAATCCTATGCAGCGAATGAATGCTTACATACAATAAATCTTCATTCTTATAGATCAGCCTCATGGCCTCCTGCTCCCTGCCGTTGTTGATGATCTTTTCAAGGCCGTCGAAGCGCCCGACACCGTGATCGATATGTGTTACAAAATCGCCGGGGCGCAGATCGTAGAGATCCTTCAGCGTGAGCGCCTCTTTTGATGTGTATCCGTCGCGGAGATGGAATTTATGGTATCGTTCGAATATCTGGTGGTCGGTGTAGCAGGCTATTTTAAGGTCTTTGTCGATGAAGCCTTCGTGGAGGGAGAAGTTCAGGGTGGTGTGGGATTCGGGATGCGGAATGGAAATCTCAGCCTGGTGTTTTGATTCTATATCTTCGAAGATGCTCTGTAGCCGTTCGGCCTGTTTGGGATTATCCGCCAGGAGGAAATTCTGAAAGCCATCCTCCGCATTTTTTTGAAGATCCCGGAGAAGCAGATCAAAATTTTTATTGAAAGAGGGCTGGGGAACTGTGTTAAAAGCTACTGACCCGGCAGTTTTAAAATAAGATTGCTGTCCAAACTCAATGGTCGAAAACTCAAGCAATGATTTCAGGAATTCGCTGCCGTGGACCAGCAGGTCGGAAGCCGGCTGCTTTCCCAGCAGATGAGCCATGGATGCAGTATCTTCGAGCCATATCACCGCTTTTTCGGGAAGAAATTCAAAGACGGATTCATAGGCGATTTTTTTGTCAGCATTTACGCGGATATCAGGGACAATGCTGATCTCCTGCAATTTCTGGATCGACAGCTGGGTCGAGGGATCAAACGACCGGATGGTTCCTACTTTGTCCCCGGCAAATTCAATCCGGAAGGGATGATCGTTGCTGAAAGAGTAAACGTCTATCAATCCGCCGCGGAGCGAAAACTGCCCTGGTTCAACCACAAAATCGGCACGCTCGAATTCATATTCCACGAGCAGGTCAAGCACAAAATCCATGTTTACCTGCTCCCCTACCGAGAGTTTCAGGGTGTTTTTTTCCAGGTATTTTTTATTGACGACCTTTTCAGATACCGCTTCAGGATAGCTTACAATGATAAATTTCCGGGCCCTGCCGTTCAGCTGATTCAGGACCTCCGTACGCGATAGCAATCCCTGGTTGTCCTTGATCCCTGCCTGGAAACCGCGTTTGAAGGAAGAGGGAAAATAGTAAACCCTGTCTCCGAGAATTTGCTGGAGGTCGTTGAAAAAGTAGGCGGCAGATTCCTTGTCAGGGAGCAGCACCAGGTGGGTTTGGACAGTATGCCCGAAAACGGCTGCCGCAACGAGTGAACGGGAAGAACCGACAAGTCCCCGGAGGTGAAGGCGGAAACGCTTTTGCCCCTCCCTGAATCCCTCCCCAGCAAGGGAGGGACTTACTTCCCCCTCCCTTGTTGGGGAAGGGGTCAGGGGGAAAGGGCTTTCAGGATACCCAAATAGTCGAAGTATCTCCCCAACCGGGGGGCTTTCCGTAAATCGCGATAAAAGGTCTGCGGGTTTCAACCGATGTTTAATCGATTTTAAAATCAGGTGAATGTTCCTTCATCAGCTGCTCGGCTTTTTCAACCATATAGGTTGGCCCAACAAAGAGCGGGGATCGTTCGTGCAGCATTGTTGGCTGGATATCCAGCACGCGGCGGAAACCATCGGAAGCTTTGCCGCCAGCCTGCTCTGCCAGGAATGCAACAGGGTTGCACTCATACAGCAACCTGAGTTTGCCACGCCTGTTTTTGGTTGTTCCGGGATACAAAAACACCCCGCCCCTGATCATGTTGCGGTGAATGTCGGCAACCATCGAACCGATATACCTCGTCGAATAAGGGCGATGCGTCTCCACATCTTCTTCCTGACAGTAATGAATGTATTGCCTCACTCCTTCCGGGAAGGAGAAATAGTTGGCCTCATTGATGGAATAGATGCTGCCCACCTCAGGGTATTTCATATCCGGATGGCTCAGGATAAACAGGCCCACCGAAGGGTCGAGGGTAAATCCATTGACACCGTAACCGGTGGTATATACTAGCATGGTGGAGGATCCGTAAATCACATACCCGGCGGCGACCAGGTTCCGGCCGGGCTGCAGGAAATCTTCGAGGGTTGCGGAACCGCGGACCGTACGGCGGCGGTAAATTGAAAAAAGGGTGCCGATCGAAACATTGGATTCAATGTTTGAAGATCCGTCGAGCGGATCCATGGCCACGACATACTTGCCATGTTTTGAAATATCGCTGTCGAGCACGATGATATCTTCGTTTTCCTCCGAACCGATCGCACAACACTGTCCGCCTGATTTCAGTGCGGCGATAAACTGGTCGTTCGCATAAACATCAAGTTTTTTCTGATCTTCGCCCTGCACGTTCACTTCCCCTGCATAGCCCATCACTTCGCCAAGCCCGGCGCGGTTCACTTCGCGGTTCACAAATTTGGCGGCAATCCCGATGTCGTTGAGCAGCCTCGACAATTCGCCGGAAGCCTGCGGGTATTCGGTCTGTTGTTCAATGATGAACTCAGTCAGGGTCTTGAATTTCATAAGAGTTGGTTTTAGAAGACAAAATTAGGAAATTCCGGCGAATTCGATGTTTCTTTTTCTTTACTTTTGTGCCATGTACATCAATGTTTTCAAATTCGGCGGAGCGGCAGTCAACAGTGCTGCCGGTGTGAGAAAAACAGCTGAAATCATCGGCCAGTTTAATTCAGGACCATTACTGGTCGTGGTTTCTGCCATGGGCAAAACAACCAACGCCCTTGAAGAGCTTCTGAAACATTACATTTCGAATGATCCGGTTGCCGTTGTGGCTTCCTATGAGAAGGTCCGGGACTATCATTTTTCAATCATTGAAGCGCTTTTTGACAACAGGGAACACATTGTTTACGGTGAAGTTGATTCCCTTTTCAACCAGCTCCGTGGATATATCCGGAAGGGGCATTTATATACCGTTGCAGGAAATGACTATGATTTTGAATATGACCAGGTTGTGAGTTACGGAGAGTTGATCTCTTCTTCAATTCTTCATCATTACCTTGTTCAGCAGGGATTGAACTCCGCCCTTTTTGACGTACGCGAACTCATCAGGACTGATTCAACCTCCCGGGATGCGCGCGTTGACTGGAAAACCACGGAAACATTGATTCAACAAGCCATTCCGGGCTATTTCAGCAATCATCCCGAATCAGGGACCATTGCACTGACACAGGGATTTATTGGCTGTGATTCTTCGGGAAACACAACCACGCTGGGCCGGGAAGGGTCTGACTTTTCAGCGGCTATTTTTGCATGGTGCCTGCATTCCAGGGAGATGACGATATGGAAGGACGTTCCGGGCGTGATGAATGCCGATCCGAAGTGGATGCCCGATTCCGTCTGCCTCGAAACACTCTCGTACCGTGAAGCGATCGAACTGGCCTATTACGGGGCGAGCGTGATCCACCCGAAAACAATCAAGCCCCTTGAAAACGCGAACATCGTGCTGAGGGTGAGGTCATTTGCCGACCCGAAACTGCCGGGCACTTTTATAAAAAATATCCGTTCGTGGAAGATTCAGACACCCATTTATATCCGGAAACAAAATCAAATGCTGGTATCCATTTCACCGCGCGATTTTTCATTCATCCTGGAGGAAAACCTGAGTGAAATATTCAGCATTCTTGCCAGGTTCAGAGTCAAGGTGAACGTGATGCAGAATTCCGCCATCAGTTTCTCCATCTGCGTGGATGCCGACGAGCAAAAGATTGCGCCTTTGATCGCATACCTTGGAAAAGACTATGAAACACGCTACAACGAAGGCCTGGAACTTTTCACCATCCGTCATTATTCCGAAGAAGCGGTGAAGCGCATTGTCGACGGCCGTAAGGTTATAATGGAACTCAGAAGCCGGCAGACAGTTCAGTTGGTGCTGGGGTAACAGGGTGACAGGGTAACAGGGTAACAGGGTGACAGGGTAACAGGGTAACAGGGTAACAGGGTGACAGGGTGACTCTGTTACTTTGTCACTTTGTTACCTTTTCCCTTTAAGGAATCACCACCGGGAAATCGTACCCGAATTCATCGAACACAGGTTTCTCAAGAATGTTTGACAGGAAATCGTGATAGGCATCGGTGAACGAAAACCTGCCGATATCGTAATAATCATCTGAAAGAGGTTTGTTCCCAACTGCTCCCATATCGATGGAAGTCGTATTGAATTCCTCAAGGCCCATGTTCGGCACTATTTTCTTCATCACCGGCATCTGTCCGTACTCTTCACGAAGCAGCAGGTCCACAACTTTATCGGCCAGGGTTGCGGTCAAACGGCGGTCGTAATGGCGGCAGTGCCCCGAACGTGGATAATATCCTGAAATCTGCGCACGTGCTTCAACACCCAGCCGGGCGCTGATTTCCGATGCAATGACCCCGCTTACGCCGCCAAACCGGGGGTGCCCGTATTCATCCAGTTCCGAACTGGCATAAACAACATCGACCTTGCCTGTTTTTTCATCATACCAGCGGGTGCCTTCCGACACCGGGATCACCAGGCACCTTTTCTTCGACTGCATGTAGGTCTCTTTTACCGTCTCAAAAAACACCTCCTTGCGTTCCTTGGTAATTTCAAATTCGGGAATCAGGCCGAGGGAAGCCCCGCCAAAAATAGCCGTTCCTGTCAGCCAGCCTGCATCGCGGCCCATCACTTCCATGACGAGGATGCGTGAGTGCGATTCGGCGGTTGTTCTCAGGCTGGAGGTAAATTCCATCATCGACTGGGCGGCCGAGGGAAATCCCGGGCACATCACTGCTTCAATATCTTTACCGTTGTAGTGGTGAATGGTGCGGGTACGGAGATCGTTGTCGATGGTTTTCGGAAAACCGATCACAGGGATGCCTTCCGTTTCGAACAGCCTTTTGGCAGCACCGTTCGTATCATCGCCGCCGATGGTAACCAGAACATCGATTTTATACCGTTCGAAGTTTCTCAACACCTGGGGAACGCGGCTTTCCGGATTTTTCTTTGAAGGAAAAGGATTGGTGCGGCTGGAGCGAAGCGCTGTACCGCCGTAATACCCGTCGTATGGCTGGTGGGTAAGGTCGACCACGTTGCCGTCGCCGAGCAGTCCCTTCCATCCCTGGAGGATGCCATACACTTTAAAACCCAGCAGGGACGCCCGGTTCCTGATTGCTTCAATACTTGCATTGATGGCGGGCGTGTCGCCACCGCCAGACAGGATCGCCAGGGTTTTTCCCTGGAATAGTTTGTGTTCGTACTTCATAGTCTTTTTCGCTTTTCGGCCGCAAAATTACTGAATTTTCCTGATCTTCTCCACAAGGACCCTGGCAAGTTTTACATTCGATTCATGGGTCCATCCGGCGATGTGAGGAGTAAGAAGGACATTATCAGCTTTCAACAGGTAATCAAGTTCTGCCGGCACCGACTCTGACGAAGTCGGAGGATTTGAAAGAACCTCAAACGAAGAATCCTCATATTCAAGAACATCGAGCGCCGCGCCGGTCACTTTCCCGGAAACCAGGTTCTTCACAAGGTCGGCCGTTCTGACAACCTGGCCGCGCGAAGTATTGATCAGCAGGATGGGCTTCAGGAACCTTCCAAGAAATACATTGTCAACCATGAAGGTTGTTTCCTGTGTAAGCGGCACATGGAGGCTCAGGATATCCGATTGCTGAAAAATAATGTCAAGGGTTGTTTCCCGGGTATTTCCGTCGGAATAATCCCGCAGGTATTTATCGTAGGAAATTACGGTGGCTTCAAAACCCTTCAATCGTTGCGCAAAAGCACTGCCCATGTTGCCATACCCGATAATGCCGACCGTTTTTCCCTTGATTTCAGAGCCCCTGTTGCCCTCCCTGTTCCATGTACCATTGCGAACCTCGCGATCGGCACGATTCAGGTGATTCATCAGCGAGAGCAGCATTCCCAGGGCATGTTCGCCCACGGCATCACGGTTTCCTTCGGGGGAATTCAGGCAGATAATTCCTTTGCTTCCGGCATACTGAACATCGATGTTCTCCATGCCGGCCCCTACCCTTCCGATGAATTTCAACCTAACGGCCCGGTCAAGGAACTCCCTGTCAATCTTTATCTTGCTTCGGATGATCACACCGTCATACTGGTCCGCCACTGTTAGCAATTCTGCTCTTCCGTACCCGGGAAAAAACTCACACATGAAACCCATGGCGGATAATTCTTCCGGTATCAGGGGATGGACGGAATCGACCAGGAGGACCTTTTTCAATCGTACTCTTTTTTCAATCACAAAGGTATCACAGATTCAACATTTTCAATAAGGTTTTTGTACTTTTGCCGCCAAATTGAACAACTGTGTGGAATTTTCTGGTTAAGACTATTTTGAGAAACAGGATCACGATCCTGATCGTGCTCGCGCTGATGACCGCCTTCATGGGTTACGAGGCAATGCAGGTAAGGATACAGTACGAGAATGCCAGCATACTGCCCGCCAAGGATTCCACCAGCATTGTTTACCACAATTTCATCCGGCAGTTTGGCCAGGACGGCACGGTCATGTTCATCGGGATTGTTGATCCGGATTTCTTCAGGTTGCGAAATTTCAATGCGACATATGAACTCGCCGATTCATTAAAAAAAATAAAAGGTGTCTCCGAAATCGTTTCAGTTACCCGCCTGTATAAACTGGTTAAAAACGATTCGCTGAAAAAATTCCTGTTCGTGCCGGTGTCACCTCACAAGCCGGCGAACCAGCAAACGCTCGACTCTATAAAGGCTACGATCCTTTCGCTCCCGTTTTACGACGAACTCCTGTACAATAAATCCACATCAGCCTACCTGATGGCGCTTACACTCGATAAAAGCATTATTGATTCAAAAGACCGCGACAGGCTTATCAGCGATATCCAGACAACCATGGAACGGTTCGCCGAAAAGTCGAAGGTGGAAGTACACTTTTCCGGGCTTCCCTATATCCGCACGCTGGTTGCAAAAAAACTCCAGAATGAGCTCAAACTGTTCATCGTGCTTGCGCTTCTGGTGAGTGCGTTTTTTCTCTTCATCTTTTTCCGTTCTGCCAAGGCGGTCATTTTCCCGGTGGTGATCATGCTGATCAGCGTTATATGGGCATTGGGACTGATGGCCCTTTTCGGGTATAAAATCACCATGCTCACCTCCATCATCCCGCCGCTGGTGATTGTAATTGCAGTCGAAAACTGCATTTTCATCCTGAACAAATATCACTATGAATACAGCCATCACCAAAACCAGGCCAAGGCTTTGTCCCGTGTCATCCAGCGCATCGGGGTTGCCAACCTGCTGACCAACGCGGCAACCGCGGCCGGCTTTGCCGCGTTCACCATCACCAACAACAAACTGCTGGTCGAATTCGGACTGATTGCGGCACTCAGCATCATGGTCATTTATGCTCTTTCCCTGACGCTCGTTCCCATATTCTTCAGTTTTCTTCCCCCGCCCAAAGGCAAATACACCAAACACATCGAAGCAAGTCTTGCCAAATCGCTGATCGACAAAGCCGTATACTGGGTAACGAATTACCGTAACCCGATCTATTACGCCATGGCTTTTTGCATCCTGATAGGGATTGCGGGTGCATTGAGGCTGAAAACAAGCGGGACCATCGTCG
The DNA here is from genome assembly GCA_037141055.1 of bacterium. Taxonomy (GTDB): domain Bacteria; phylum Bacteroidota; class Bacteroidia; order Bacteroidales; family FEN-979; genus CAIVAT01. The sequence continues at coordinate 11,868 of JBAXDH010000080.1, forward strand.
ACGACATATCAAAGCGTGATCCGATTTACAAAGACATGATTTTCTTCGAAAAGAATTTCAAAGGAATCATGCCCCTGGAAATCGTTGTCGACACGAAAAAGAAAAAAGGAGTGCTGAACCTCTCCACGCTGAAAAAGATCGACCGCCTCCAGGACAGCCTCCGGACGTACAAGGAACTTTCGAAACCACTGTCCATCGTAGAGGTTATTAAAACTGCAAAGCAGGCGTTCTATGCCGGCGATCCGCAGTTTTATTCGCTGCCGAATTCAAATGAGCTGGCTTTTATGGCAGGGTATATCCCATCGTTCAAATCCAAGAAACGATCATTGATTGATAATTTTATCGATTCGAATTACCAGGTTACCCGGATCAGCGTTCAAATGGCCAATGTAGGCACGGTAAAGATCGACAGCATCCAGAACAGCCTCAAGCCAACCATAGATTCGATCTTTAACCCTGCAAAATACGATGTCACCATCACCGGAACCAGCGTGGTATTTTTAAAAGGGACCAACTTCCTGATCCGGAACCTGTGGGAGAGCATTGCCCTGGCCGTGGTGGTCATTGCGCTGATCCTTGCATTCCTGTTCACCTCCTGGCGGATGATCCTGATTTCCCTGATACCAAACCTGATCCCGCAACTCATGACAGCCTCACTGATGGGCTTTACCGGCATCCCGATAAAACCGTCGACCATCCTGATATTCAGCATTGCCCTTGGCATATCGGTGGATAATTCCATCCAGTTCCTGTCGCGGTACCGCCTTCAGCTAAAACACACAAACCACGACATTCCCGCATCCGTGATATCTGCCCTGCGCGAAACCGGGTACAGCATGATCTATTCATCAACCGTGCTGTTCTTTGGCTTTGGAATTTTTGTCCTCTCCACGTTTGGCGGAACCCAGGCGCTCGGATTCCTGATTTCGTTCACATTACTGGTTGCAGGGTTGCTGAACATGTTCGTGCTTCCGGCCATGCTGCTCACCCTTGACAAATGGAGCACCACCAGGGCATTTGAAAAGCCCCTGGTCGATATTTACGAGGATCATGCCGACATGGACCTGCAAGACATTGAGATCGAAAAGCCGGAAAAATAGCCGGAGGATAAATTCTTTATACCTTTTAACCTGTTGCAATATATAATACCTGAAATATGAAAGGAATCATTTTAGCCGGAGGAGCCGGTACCAGGCTGCACCCGCTGACTCTTGCAGTGAGCAAACAACTGATGCCGATTTACGACAAACCCATGATCTATTACCCGCTCTCGGTTCTGATGATGGCCGGGATCAACGATATTCTCATCATTTCAACACCGTATGACCTGCCCAATTTCAAACAACTTCTGGGAGACGGCAAAGCATTGGGATGCTCATTCTCATACGCCGAACAGGTTGTTCCCAACGGACTGGCGCAGGCTTTCGTCATCGGGGAACAATTTATCGGGAACGACAAAGTTGCCCTTGTGCTTGGAGACAACATTTTCTTCGGGAACGGACTATCCCAGATTGTCCAGGAAAACAATGATCCTACCGGCGGCGTGGTTTTCGCATATCATGTCAATGACCCGGAACGATACGGTGTTGTGGATTTCGATGAAAATTTCAAAGCTTTGTCGATTGAAGAAAAACCCCAACATCCAAAGTCTAATTTTGCCGTACCGGGATTGTATTTTTATGACAACTCCGTGATTGAAGTGGCAAAAAACATGAAACCCAGCGCACGCGGTGAATATGAGATCACGGACGTGAACCGGTGGTACCTCGAGCACGGCAAACTGAAAGTCGGTGTGTTAAGCCGCGGCATTGCGTGGCTTGATACGGGCACTTTCGAATCATTGCTCCAGGCATCGCAGTTCGTGGAGGTGGTGCAAAACCGGCAGGGACTGAAAATCGGGTGCATTGAAGAAATTGCATATCGCATGAAATTTATAGACCGGGAACAATTGAACCAGGTTGCAAAACCGCTTCTGAAAAGCGGCTATGGCCAGTATCTTATCAACCTGACCGACTAACCTTCCGGCCATGTCAATTTTCATCAATTTCGCCTTTTCGCTATTTCGCCATTTTGCTACTTCGCCACCCCGCTACGTTATATGCATTCCATAAAATCACTCCACGAAAGGGTCAATAAAGCATTTTCAAAGACCCTCTTCAGCCGCGAACCGGAACAACTTTATCAGCCGATAGCCTACACCCTCGACCTGGGGGGAAAGCGGTTGCGCCCTGTACTGGTTCTGATGGCCTGCGATATCTTCGGCGGTGAACTTGAAAAGGCGGTATATCCAGCCATGGGTGTTGAGATCTTCCATAATTTCACACTCCTCCACGATGACATCATGGACAACGCACCGCTGCGCCGCGGGAATAAAACAGTTCATCAAAAGTGGGACACCAATACCGCCATCCTTTCGGGAGACACCATGTTTGTGGTTGCCTACGAGCATGTTGCCAAAACCGACCCGGCATTGTTGCCACAGGTGCTCAACCTGTTTAACGATACCGCCCGCAAAGTTTGTGAAGGGCAGCAATATGACATGAATTTTGAAACCCAGGCGGATGTAACCATCTCCGATTATATGATGATGATCAGGCTGAAAACGGCAGTGCTTATCGCCTGCAGCCTGAAGCTGGGCGCCATCATTGCACATGCCAACCCGGCGGATGCTGAAAGAATATACGAGCTTGGGATCGAGCTCGGACTTGCTTTCCAACTCCAGGACGATTTTCTAGATGCATTCGGAGATACCGGCAAATTCGGCAAAACGATCGGCGGCGACATTGCGACAAATAAAAAGACCTACCTGCTTCTCAAGGCATTTGAGTCAGCCAGGGGAGACACGCTTATCAAACTGACAAACTTCTTCTTCGATAAAGATATCCCCGCAAAGCAAAAAACAGAGGGCGTTTTAGAAATATACCGCGAATTGGCAATCGACAAAATCACACGCCAGAAAATTGAATACCATCACGGGAAGGCTATGGAAATCCTGCAATCTTTTCACTTTGACACGGAAATTACGAGTGAGCTGGAGGAACTGATGCAGGAGATGTTAGGCAGGGAGCGGTAAATAAATGCGTGAGTGGTGAGTGGTGAGTGGGGGATCAGCTTTCCATGATTTCCACTTCATAATTGAGTTCCTCCCAGCGTTTCATTTCACGTTCCAGGGAAACTTTCAGATTTTCATATTCCTTGTAGAGGCTTCCATCCTGGATCTGTTCCTGGTATTTTTCCGGAGAACCCAGCATGCCCTCCTTCACTTTTATCTCGGCTTCAAGCCGCTCAATCGTCGATTCACATTTCACAATCAGGTTCTTTACTTTCCGGATCTCCTTTTCGTTCTCTTTCCGCTTTTCCCAGTCAATTTTGTTTTTTGAGGCCTGATCGCCGGTGTCAGGGCTTTTTACACTCCTTTGTGCGGCCTCGAGTTCTTTCAACGACTGAAGCCTCCGCTGTTCCAGGAAATCATAAATATCGCCGATGTACTCCTTCATTACGCCATGGCGGAATTCAAATACGCGGTTGGTCAGCCCCTGCAGAAAATCACGGTCATGGGACACGATCAGCAAGGTGCCGTTATACTGAAGCAATGCACTCTTCAACACATCCTTCGACCGCATGTCGAGGTGGTTCGTGGGTTCGTCGAGAATGAGAAGGTTTGCAGGCGTAAGAAGCAGTTTTGCCAGTGAAAGCCTTGATTTTTCACCTCCCGATAGCACTTTCACCTTCTTTTCTATGTCATCCCCGCTGAATAAAAACCCGCCAAGGATGCCTTTGATCCGGGTGCGGATATCTCCGACAGCAATATCATCAATGGTTTTAAAGACGGTTTTTTCGGGATCCAGGTAATCACTCTGATTCTGGGCGTAGTAGCCAATGACAATGTTGTGGCCGTATTTGAGTTCCCCGGTATAATCTACCAGCCCGGTGATCAGCTTCGACAAGGTCGTCTTTCCTTCTCCGTTCTTGCCGACAAACGCAATGCGGTCATTTTTTATAACGGAAAAATTAAGCGCGTTTAAAACACGTTTCTGGGGATAATCCTTGGTTAAATTTATTCCTTCCAGGATGATCTTTCCCGAATGGGGAGCCGGCGGGAACCTGAACCGGATTCCGGATTCATCGACCATGTCAATCTCTACCAGATCGATCTTGTCGAGAAGTTTGATACGCGACTGCACCTGCTTGGCTTTTGTGGCCTTTGAACGGAACCGTTCAACAAACCGCTCTATCTGGCGGATCTGGCGCTGCTGGTTGTTGTGCGTTGCAAGCTGGCTTTCCATGCGCTCTTCACGCATGATTACATATTCAGAATAATTGGCTTTATAATCGTAGATCTTGCCCATTGAAATCTCGATCGAGCGACGGGTCACATTATCCAGGAAGGCACGGTCATGCGAAACAAGGACTACCGCGCCTTTGTATGTTTCCAGAAATTCCTCCAGCCATTGGATCGATTCAATGTCCAGGTGATTGGTCGGCTCATCCAGCAGCATTACATCATGCTGTTGCAGCAGAATTTTCGCAATCTCCACACGCATCTGCCATCCGCTGCTGAAAGTGGACATGCTCCGTGCAAACTCTTCCCGTTCAAATCCAAGGCCCAGTAACACTTTTTCAATGTTCACATGAATCGCCTGGCCGCCAATCATATGATACCGCTCCAGTGCATCAGAATGCCGGCGGATCAGCTTATGATAACTCTCTGATTCATAATCTTCTCGTTCACCGATCTGTTTCTCATAAACCCCGATCTTCTCTTCCAGCTGAACAACCTCCGCGAAGGCATTCATGGTTTCCTGGAGAACCGTACGTTCACTGATGATCTCCATCTCCTGGGGCAAATATCCCACTGAATAACCATCAGGAAGGATCACATCCCCCTCGTCTGCCTTTTGAATTCCCTTGATGATTTTCAACAGCGTAGATTTCCCCGCACCGTTTTTCCCTACGAGGCCGATGCGGTCTTTGTCATTGATGATGAATGAAACATGGTCGAACAGGGATTCTCCGCTAAACTGAACCGACAGGTTATTTATAGATATCATACGGTGCAAAGATAAGAATAGATACGGGATACCCTACCCTAAATCCCTTCGATGACAGGGGGACCCTCCCCTGGGGGGGGGTGACCCCTCCCGACCTCCCCCGAGGGGACTGACCCCTCCTAACCTCCCCCGCAGGGGGAGGAGTACTCCCCTTCCCCGCCTGGGGAAGGGGCCGGGGGATGGGGTATGTGCCAATGGACCCCTCCCGACCTCCCCCGCAGGGGGAGGAGTACTCCCCTTCCCCGTCTGGG
>JBAXDH010000081.1:0-16563 GCA_037141055.1 bacterium
TAAATTGCAAAGTTAAAATGCAAAAGGCCCTGCCGGAAACGGCGGGGCTTTTTTTATGGGTCCCGACTATTAATTTTTAATTAATTCTTAACATTTAGTAGGTACTGTGATTGTTACTTTATATTTTTGTATATCTCCTTTTTTTAAATCTGATCGTTACTCCGCAATGGACTATGAAATTACTAAAACAACATATTAAAAAAGATTGACTATGAAAAAAATTACGATTTTCGCCTTATCCATTTTGGCAATTTTATCACTGGGAATTCAGAGTATCGGCATTGGACAGGTTCTTCTGGACGAAAATTTCTCATACCCTGCAGGTGATTTGCTGACAGCACATGGATGGACCGCTCATTCCGGTGCCGGAACCCAGGCAATCACGGTCAGTACCGGAGGATTGTCCTTCACGGGGTACATTGATTCAGGCATTGGGAATGCAGCCCTTGTTGACAATAACGGCGAAGATGACAACAAAACATTCGCGGTTCAGTCATCAGGAATTGTTTATACTGCTTTCATGGTCAATGTTACTACGACTGCAGCAGGATATTTTTTTCATATCGGCCCCGATCCGATCTCAACAACCTTCAGGGGAAGAGTATACATAGATGCAACCAACCATTTTGGTTTAGGCGTTGGCAGCGGAACTGCAAGTTATTCGACGACTACGTACACCCCTGGCACCACCTATGTGCTGGTTCTTAAATATGAAATCGTTGCAGGCACAACGAATGATGCAGTCAGCCTGTTTATTTTCGACACATCGATACCTGCAACGGAACCTGCGGCTACCATCGGCCCCCTTACGGATGGAACACAGGCAGATATCAACCCGGGATCGGTTGCCGTGCGCCAATACTCAGCCACGCAAAATATTCTCGTAGACGGCATCCGGGTTGGGACATCATGGACAGACATCTTCGGAGCAGGCATTGTCGCCCCCACAATCCAGGCCTCGAACATTACCTTCAGCGGCATTGCCACGACCGGCATGACTGCGAACTGGACCAACGGCGACGGAGCCAAACGCGTTGTCATCATGAATACTTCCAACACGTTCACCAATCCCGTGGACGGAACCGATCCTGTTGCAAACACCGTATACGGAGGCGCCGGCCAGCAGGTTGTTTACAACAACAGCGGAAACTCAGTCAGTGTTACCGGACTGACCGGAAGCACCACATACTGGTTCAGGGTTTATGAATACAACGGAGCCGGTGTCGCCACAAAATACCTTACCACGACCGCCACCAACAATCCGAACAGCCAGGCCACTGCCGCCGCCGCCGTTGCGCCTTCGGTTTCTTTACCCACGGCCACAACGATCACAAACACAACAGCTATTCTAGGCGGAACCATTACGGCAGACGGGGGTTCTGTTATCACTGAACGTGGAACAGTGTGGAAAACCACTCCGGGCGTTGTAATCACCGACAACAAACTGGCTGAGGGTGGCACTACCGTTGCCGCATTCTCCCATCTCCGTACTTCACTGGCACCCAAAACACTGGTCTATTATAAGGCATATGCCACAAATGCAGTAGGGACAAGCCTTACAACGGAAGCATCCTTTTACACCCTGGCAAACGAGCCCACGACGCATGTTACCGGTTTTGCCGCAGCATCGGGCGGAACAACAAGCATCATCCTGACCTGGACAGCGGCAGCAACCGGAGCTGACGGGTACATGGTACTTCAGAAAACAGGGGCGGCCGCTCCTACCGGCATTCCCGCGGATGCAACAGGTTACACGGTCGGAAGCGCACTCGGCGACGGTACGGTGGCTGCCATCGTAACACCCGCTTCGCTGCTCACAAAAACAATTACTGGTCTTTCTTCAGCAACCATGTATTCGTTTACCATCATTCCTTTTGCCTGGGACGGGACCAACAATGCCACTTACAACTATTACTCCGCACCTGTTATCCCCGCTGCAACCGCCACCACTACCGGTGCCGGATCGATCACATACACATGGCAGGGCGCCAACAACGGATTGTGGACCACCGCCGCGAACTGGAACCCAACCCGGACTGTCCCTGCAAACAACGACATTCTCCTGTTCAATGACGGCACCGTCAAAACGGTGACCGCGGTTCCTACCGAAACCATCGGTAAAATTGCGCTGTCCAACAACACAACCATCAACCTCCAGAGCGCTGCAGCGGTTACTGTCACCATGAACGGTGTGGCCGGGGCCGATCTCGACATCCCTGCAGGCTGTTCGCTGAACCTGAATGCCGCAAATGTGATCACCCTTGCACTTGCAACCACCGCAACGGCAAGCATCTCAGGCAACATGACCTTTTCTTCAACCATTGCAACGGCTCATCGCCTTACCGCAGTCGACCCTGCCGCCATCACTTTTAACAGTGGCTCGGTCTTCACTGCCGGAACTTTCTTTTCAGGCAATCCATTCGGTACGACATCACTCGGATCGGTCATTTTCGCCAGCGGATCGACATTCATCCAGCAGGCCGGCAGCAATCCGTTCGGAGCCACGCAGCCAAACAGTGTCACCGTATTCCTGGCAGGAAGCCTCTTCAAGGTCATCGCCAATCTTACGCCGGCTTTTTCGGGCAGGACCTATGCCAACTTTGAAGTTGATGCCACCGGCGTCACCCTTACTCCTACCGGAGGAAGCCCTGTTTCACTTGACAACCTGACTGTTACGAACGGTACGTTAAACTTCAACATGACCGGCCCGACCACAGGCATTCACCAGATTCACGGGAACATCAGCGTTGCCGCAGGCGGAATTCTTAATTTTTCTCCCGCATCAGCTGGCACAGTCACATTCAATGGTACGGCAGCCCAGTCCATTTCGGGTCCAGGCCCTATCACCACCAGCACAAATTCCATTCTCGAGATTTCAAATGCCAGCGGCCTCAATTTAAATACGCTGCTCACCGTAAACGGCCAGGTTAAACTCACCAGTGGACTCTTTACCCTTGGTTCAAGCAACCTTGTGCTTGGAACAACCGGTACCATGACAGGAACACCTTCTGCAACCGCCATGGTCGTTGCCACCGGAACAGGCCAGCTTCAAAAAGGCTTCGCTACCGGATTCACAGGCAGTTTCACCTATCCTGTCGGAGACAACACGGTAACCCCGGAATATTCGCCGGTAACAGTGACATTTGCAAGCGGGACTTTCGCCGCCGGCAACTTAACAGGAGTAAACCTGGTCAATGCAAAATACCCCTCCGATCCGAACACTATAAGTTACATCAAACGTTACTGGAATGTAACATCTTCAGGAATTACCGCCTTTACGTGTTCTGCCATATGCCAGTATCTTCCTGCGGATGTTGTCGGCACAGAAGCACAGACCTTCTCAATGAGAGTTTTCCCGATGCCCTTCACTGACTTCGGACTCGTTGATGCTGCGCAGCACCAGCTGAACATCACCGGTCTTACAGCATTCGGTACCTTTACCGGTTCTCAGCCGGCGCCTGCAGTTCAAACATTGCCTGCCAGTTCGATCACTCCGGCAACCGCCACCCTCAACGGCAGTGTGATCGCAAACTATAATGCAGCAGCCATCAGCTTTGAATACGGATTGACTACTGCTTATGGTACGACGGTCCCTGGAATTCCGGCATCGGCTAACGGCGGAGGCTCGAACAGCACACTGGCGAATATAACAGGACTGACACTGAACACCACGTATCACTTCAGGGTGAATGCCACAAATTCGTCGGGTACCACTAACGGAGCTGACCTGAATTTTGTCACCGGATGTCCCATCCCGACAGCCGCGGGAACAATTACCGGACCTGCCAATGTTTGTGTCGGAGGAACCGGGTATGTATACACTGTTCCCTCTATCACCTATGCGACCACCTATAACTGGACAGTGCCGGCAGGTGCCATCATTACGGCAGGTTCAAACACCAATTCCATCACGGTGAGTTTCCCGGCCGGCGCATCGTCGGGAAATGTTTCCGTATACGGTTCCAGCGTATGCGGCAGCGGGTCAGGCTCGCCCACACTTGCCGTTACCGTCAACCCCCTGCCGGTGCCGACAATCACAGGCCCGGCCAGCGTGTGCGTCAATTCTTCCGGGAATGTTTATACTACGCAGGCCGGAATGACAGGGTACGCATGGACTGTTTCAGCCGGCGGAACCATCAACGGGGGCGCGACAACCAACAGCATCACGGTTACATGGGCCACTGCCGGTCCCAATACGGTGACCGCGACGTACACGAATGCGGTCGGATGCAATCCTGCCACACCGGCATCCTTTGCCGTAACGGTTGTTCCATTTCCATCCCCTACCATCACGGGGCCGGCCGTGGTATGCGCCAATGCAGCTAACATCGTTTATACGACCGAAGCAGGGATGACCCTTTATAACTGGTCGGTCTCCATCGGGGGAACCATCATTGCCGGTGCGGGAACCAACGCAATCACTGTTTCCTGGCCTTATCCGGGAAACAGATCCGTGAGTGTAACCTATACCAACCCAACAGGATGTTCCGCAACAGTGCCTACGGTATACAATGTTACGATCAATCCTGCGGCAGTTCCGTTTATCGGCAGCGGCAACAACCCCTGCATTGGATCAACCAACAATCAGTACATCACCAACAGCGGCATGTTCAGCTATGTGTGGGCTGTTTCGGCAGGCGGAACGATTGTTTCGGGGCAGGGCACAAACACCCTGAACGTAACATGGAACGCTATCGGGGCCCAATGGGTGAGCGTAACCTTCACAAACTCATACGGATGTTCGGCGGTAACGCCAACTATGTACAATCTCTTCGTGAATCCGCTTCCGAATGCAGCCGGCGCCATTACCGGTACTGCGGCAGTTTGTGGCGGAACAAACGGCGTTGCATATTCATGTGCCGAAATCCTCAATGCAACCTCTTATACATGGACCTTGCCGGCGGGCGCCACCATTGCCGGTGGTGCAGGCACCAAAAGCATCACGGTCAACTTCGGACCGAGTGCGGTTTCAGGCAATATCACCGTTGCAGGGACGAACACCTGCGGAAACGGGACAGTGTCACCGGCCTTTGCCGTGACGGTCAACCCGCTACCTGCAGCTGCGGGTGCGATCAGCGGAGCGGCATCGGTTTGCGCCGGAGCCACCGGGGTTGCCTACAGCGTGCCAACCATTGCCATTGCAACCACCTATGTATGGACAGTTCCCGCAGGAGCAACGATAACCTCGGGCGGCACTTCTAAAAACATTGTGGTCAGCTTCGGACCAACGCCGGGAACAGGTGTGATCACCGTGAAAGGAACAAACACCTGCGGAGCGGGCACGATATCGCCAAACTTCAACGTGACCATCAATGCCGTCCCTTCCGCGCCCACCATCACTGCTGCCGGCAACGTGCTGACAAGCAGCGCCTCAAGCGGCAACCAGTGGTACTATGCCGGTACCGCCATCCCGGGTGCGACAGGACAGACCTATACCGTAATAAGCAACACCGGTTATTACTGGTGTGTTGTGACCGTGAACGGTTGCTCCTCCCCGATATCCAATAAAGTGTGGGTTGTGGTGACCGGTGAGCAGGAGTTGCAAAACAGCAGCTTCAATATTTACCCTGTGCCCAACGACGGCAGGTTCACCGTGAACATCATCAGTGCATCACCGGAAACTTTTTCCATCCAGGTTTTCAACCAGCTTGGCACCAGAATTTTCGAACTGGGCGATGTACATGTAAACGGTACTTTTGAGAAGCAAATTGATCTCCGGCCTGTTGCCAGCGGAATATACACGGTCATTTTCCTGAACAGCGAACACAAGGTGGTAAGGAAGGTGGTGGTGAATAAATAGCGAAATGGCGAGATGGCAAAATGGCGAAATAGTGAAATAGTGAAATAGCGAAATGGCGAAATCTGGAATAAAATGAAACCACTTCATCGGATAATATTTGCGGTTGCCTGCATGTTCGGCCTGCTGCAACCCGGATTCCTGTTTGCAAGAAATGCGCCGATCACAACTGCAGGTTCCTCCGTCGGATGTCCCGGCGGCACCGTGGTTGTTCCTGTGAACGTCACCAATTTCACGCTGGTGAAAGCCATCACCCTCCGGCTCGATTTTGATCCTACTCAGCTGGCATATCTCAATTACACGAACCTGAACCCTTCGATAGGCGGCGCCTCTGTCAACATGGTCAACATAAGCCCGACCCTGTCCAAAATCATGATCGTGTGGGCGGATGTAAATGCGTTGTCACTTTCGAACGGGGCCAAACTTGTCGACCTGAATTTCACATTCACGACCGGAACCCCCGTGATCAGTTTCAACAATACTTCAGGCGGCGGCGGCGAATGTGAGTATGCCGATGAGTTTGGAGTAGCCATGACGGACTTTCCCACAGCGACCTATTATATCAATTCGACGATCACGAACAATGCCATCGGGTCAGCCGGTACGATCACCGGCACCACCACGCTTTGCGCCGGCACCAGCAACGTTGCCTATACAGTTCCCCCGGTTACAAATGCGACCGGGTACATCTGGACAACGCCCACGGGAGGTTCGGTCATCTCGGGCGGAAATACAAATTCAATCCTGGTGAATTATTCCACTTCGGCAGTTTCGGGAAACATAACCGTTAAAGGGACCAACAGTTGCGGCCAGGGCACTCCTTCAAGCCTTGCGGTAACTGTCAACCTTTTGCCCGTGCCGGTGATCACCGGGGCAGGTTCGGTTTGTGCCGGATCTACAGGCAATGCTTATTCGACCGCGGCAGGTATGACAGGTTATACGTGGGTGATTTCAGCCGGGGGAACAATCACCTCCGGGTCGGCGACCAACTCAGTACAGGTCACGTGGAACACTGCCGGCGCGCAGACCCTGAGCGTCAATTATGCAAATTCAAACGGTTGCGTGGCGTCAACCCCGACAGTTAAGCCGGTAACCGTCAATCCATTGCCTGTTCCGACGATTACCGGGCCCGGAAGCGTTTGCGTTGGCTCCACCAATGTATCCTATTCGACCCAGGCAGCCATGTCGGTTTACTCATGGACCGTTTCAGCCGGGGGCATTATCACGGCCGGCTCCGGAACAAACACCGTCACGGTAAACTGGATTACCGTTGGCCCGCAAACGGTTTCCGTGAATTATGCCATCCCTGCCACCGGTTGCGCTGCCGCCACTCCCACCATATTGCCGGTTACGGTAAATCCTTTGCCGTTACCTGCCCTGCTCGGGCCATCGCCGGTTTGCGCCGGATCAACGGGAAATGTTTACTTCACCGATGGCGGGATGACCAACTACCTGTGGACGATTTCCGCGGGAGGATCCATTACAACGGGGGGCGGAACAACAGACAATGCCGTGACTGTTACATGGAATACAGCCGGACCACAAACCGTAACATTAAACTATACCAACTTAAATGGATGCACAGCAGCGGCGCCCGTATCCAAAACTGTTACCGTTAACCCGCTTCCCATTCCTGCCATATCGGGTGCCAACGCTGTTTGTTCCGGATCGACCGGCAACATTTACATCACGGATCCCGGGATGACCAATTATACCTGGACAGTTTCGGCCGGGGGTACCATTAGCAGCGGTGGCGGGACAAGCAGCAACACCGTTACTGTTACATGGAACACTGCCGGGCCCCAGAGCGTTGCCATCAATTACACAAACGCGAACGGGTGCACTGCCCAGAGCCCGTCTGTGCTGAACGTCACCGTCAATCCTTTACCTTCACCGACAATTTCAGGCCTTGTCTCGGTGTGTGAAGCCACAACAGGCGTTTCATACACCACGGAGGGAGGGATGGCGAATTATTCCTGGTCAGTATCTGCCGGGGGTTCCATCACTGCCGGATCGGGATCCAACAGCGTGACCGTTTCCTGGAATGCGCCCGGAGCCCAATCGATCAGCGTGAACTATACGAATGGATTCGGATGCACCGCAAACGCTCCCACCACTAAAAATATTACCGTAGCACCGCTGCCCTCCGCTGCCGGTTATATTACCGGAAGTCCCAGCGTTTGTGCCGGGGATAATGGCATTCCCTATTCAACCACGACAATTCCAAACACAACCTGGTATATATGGACCATTCCGGCTGGAGCATCGATTGCCTCGGGAACCGGAACGAGCAGCATCACTGTAAATTTCAGCAGCAGCGCCACGCCCGGAAATATCATTGTCACCGGAAACAATTCATGCGGAAACGGCATGTCTTCACCCTCCTTTCCGGTTGCGATCTCCCAGATGCCTGTTGCAGCAGGCACCATCACCGGACCCGATGTTGTTTGCGCAGGAACGAACGGTGCGATATACAGTGTTGCACCAATTACAAATGCCACCACCTACGACTGGACAATTCCTTCAGGTGCGATGATTACGGCAGGAGCCGGGACCAGCCAGATCATGGTGAGCTTCAGCCCTGTGCCGGGAACCGGGATAATCACAGTCAAAGGTACCAGCGCCTGCGGCAGCGGGGCGGTATCCCCCGACTTCCCTGTCACGATGATCGCCTCACAGGCTGCTCCTGTTGTAACCGCCAACGGTGCCCTGCTGACAAGCAGCACCCTGATCGGAAACCAATGGTATTATGAAGGAACCGGCGCAATTGCAGGCGCCACCGGGCAGACCTACACCGCAATTATCACGGGATGGTACTGGACGGTCGTTGAGGGATCGGGATGCCCGTTCCTGGAATCGAACCATGTTTATGTACTTTTCGAAGGACAGGATGAAATTTACAGCAAGAATATCAATGTATATCCGGTGCCCGGCGACGGCAGATTCAACATATCAATCTCATCTGCCACACCGGAAACATATACCATCCGGGTTTTCAATCTGATCGGTTCAAAAATATTCGAACGGAATGACATTCTCGTATCCGGCCAGTTTGAACAGCAAATCGACCTGCGGCCAGTAGCCCCGGGTGTATATTCAGTCGTATTCCTCACCAGCGACCACACGACTGTGAAGAAGCTGCTGGTGCGATGAGATTATTCTTTTTAACATTCCTCCTGGTCTTCCTGGCCTCAGCAGGAAATTCTCAATATTTCAGCACCGGGCAGGACCCTGCCTCCACAAAATGGCGCCAGATAAAGACATCGCGCTACAAAATCATTTACCCTGCTCCGTTCGAAAAAAAAGCGCAATACATCTCCAACATCATGGACGTTGTTGCAGAGAGCGAAACCCATACGCTTTCTGCAAAAGTGCCAGGGATGCCGGTCATCCTGCACACCCAATCCGTCATCTCAAATGGTTTGACGACATGGGCCCCGAAAAGGATAGAACTATATACCTGTCCGCCACAGCAAACGTATGCTGAAGAATGGCTGGAGCAGCTCGCGATACATGAATACCGTCACGCGGTTCAGATCAGCAAGATAAACCAGGGATTTTCCAAAGCCCTGTATTTCATTTTCGGAGAACAGGTCACCGGCGGGATCCTTGGCCTTTTTGTGCCTTCATGGTTCCTGGAAGGAGATGCGACCGTTACGGAAACCGCCCTGTCCAAAACGGGAAGGGGGCGCTCGGCAATATTCGAGAGCACGCTCAGGGCGCAGATTGTCGAAAAAGGTTTATACTCCTATGATAAGGCAACCATGGGCTCGTACAAAACGTTTACGCCCGATGCCTATTCCCTGGGATATTACCTCGTCGGCCAGGCGCGGGCAAGGTATGGTCCTGAATTATGGAACACTGCGCTGGACCGTGTAGCCAGGTATCCGTTCATGGTGGTTCCGTTTAACAGCGGCATCCGTAAAGTTACAGGCATGTGGAAAACAAAGTTGTACAAACAAACGCTCACTGAACTTGACAGTGCATGGCAAAAACAGCTGCGCGCCACGCATCACACGGAAATGCGTTACATCACCAAACGAAATTCCAAAAATTATGTGGTTTATAACCATCCCATTTTCATAAATGATTCGACGATTTTAGCCGACAAATCCAGCATGGATGATGTTGACCGTTTTGTACTTATCGACCGCAAAACAGGCAGTGAACGAATCCTGCTGACCCCGGGATATCACATCAGCGGCACCACATCCTCCGGCGGTGATTACCTTGTATGGTCTGAACTGGAGAGCGATGTTCGCTGGTCAAACCGTAATTATGCTGAAATCCGCATGTATAATTTTAAAACCCGGAAACAAGAGGAACTGACATCCGAAACCCGATATTTCGCACCGATGATCTGCGCAGACGGTTCGCGGATAACCGCAATAACCATTTCAAAGGAGAATCAATGTTCCATCGACATCCTGAAAGTTCCCACCGGCAGGCTGATCCGGCGATATCCCATCCCCGGTTATGGCCAGGCAATTACACCAAACTGGTCGCCAGATGCAACAAGGATCATTTTCACCCTGCTTACCGAAAAAGGAGAAACCGTGGCGACCCTCGACACAGCCACCGGAAAGATCAGGATACTGCTGCCAGCTACATTCAATGAATTTTCAAGCCCGGCATTTTTTTACAAACAATATATTATATACAGCGTGGATCATTCGGGAGCGGAAAATCTTTATGCAATGGACACGCTGAGCAATGCTATTTTCAAAATCACCTCCGGCCGTTTCGCCACGTATGATCCCGATTTCTCCCCGGATAAAAAATTCATGATTTGTACAGATTATACTTCCGATGGATCCATGGTAGCTGAAATATCTATGGAACCATCGGCATGGATTCCGCTGTCGTCGGTCTACAACCACGCATATAAGTTATATGATAAACTTGCAGCACAGGAAACCGCAAATATACAGGACAGCATTACGGGTCGGAACATTTATAAGATGAATACAACCGACCACTATGACCTGGCACACGACACAATCTCAGGTACACTATACCCTACAAAGAAATATTCGAAACTCCTCAACCTGTTCAACCCTCACAGCTGGGCGCCATTGTCATTCGACATAAACAACCTGACCATTAATCCTGGGGTCATGGTGCAATCGCAAAATGCACTCAGCACCATGTTTGCAGGTGCAGGCTGGGAATATGATCTTGTGGAACAAACCGGGAAATTCTATACTACGTTAAGTTACCAGGGATGGTACCCGACGATCACCCTCCGTTTCGATATCGGGAACAGGGCAGCCTACGCTCAATATCATGCCAGCACTGAAACGTACAGGTTCACATGGCAGGAAACAAATTTCAAAGCTTACATCGGCATCCCATGGAATTTCTCGCATGGCAGGTATTCCCGCTACCTTCAGCCATCCATCGGAACCACACTCACCGGCATTCAGCACAATGCCTCCACCCCGCATAAATTTACTTCCGGGTGGATCCAGACGATGGATTACAGGTTAACAGCTGCGCAATACCTGCACTCCGACCCTAAAGACCTCTACCCGCGGCTGGGGCAGGCAATTGATGTTTTATACCGGCATACGCCATTCGGCGGAAACGACATGGGGTCGATCGTTGGTGTCCAGGCAAACCTGTATTTCCCGGGCATTTTCCGACACCACGGGATATGGATTTACAGCGGTTACCAGCAGCGGCAGGAAACGGACTTTAAATCGTATTCATTTTCCAACATCATCTCCTACCCGAGAGGGTATGTCGGGACCTATGACGACAACCTGCTGACGTTCAGCATCAATTACAAACTCCCGCTCTTTTATCCCGATTTCAGTTTCGGTTCGGTGATCTACCTGAAAAGGCTCAAACTGAACCTTTACTACGACTGGGCCAACGGGAAAAATCCGGGGTATATCAACGAATACCAGTCAACGGGGGGAGAACTTACCGCCGATTTCCATTTCCTGCGATTCATATTCCCGATAGAGATGGGGGTTCGCAGTATATACTATCCGGGCACCGGCGGCTGGGGATTTGAATTTCTTTATTCGATTTCCTATTAGTACTTCGTATGGGTCGGGTCATCACCGGACAATGCACAGCTTTTTTGTGACAGTGCGGTTGTTTACCGTGCTTTTCACAATGTACAGCCCCTGTGCAAGCCCGGCCTCCCCGGTGTTGAATATCAGCTTATTCACTCCGGCCTGATTTGAATCCAGCCTGTATGATTTTTTCAATATTCCTTCAAGGGAGTAGATTTCAACTTTTACTTCGGTGGAACCGTTGCCGGTAAACATAAGCCAGAAATAGGCTGATGCCGGGTTTGGGTAAATCTGAACATCATCGTTATCCTGCCCTGGAACCTGCAAATCCTTGTGAAACCCGAACCAGTTCATTTTACAGAAGCCATTCCCGGAATTTTTGAACACCAGGAACACATCATGTACCCCGGTTAATCCGGTCATGGCTGCCGATTTAAGCTGATAACCTGAATCCGTCGCGGCTGCATCCAAAATCATCCATCCGGAGGCCTGTGCCGTAAGGCTGTCCGGCCTTATCTCCAGAAGCCCCTGCATTCCTCCATTTTTAAGGCATTGAATTCTTGCATCGAAGTGCGTTACGCCATCACCAAAGTCGACATTCCTGTATACCAGGTAGTCATTCTCCGCAGCAATTTCAATGCTTTGCCCGCCTTCACTGCAAGCTACTATCTTAACCGGTTTTGATTTCTTTTCAAATTCCTCCGCTTCAATCCGGAGAAACGCATTCCTGCGATAGGTTTTTGAAACCAGGCTACCCCGGATCCTGACGGTGTCGGTCAGCCGGATGTCTTCCGAAGAACTGCCGACCAGGATGTCCATGACGCCGTCATCGACCATGAAACATTTTGTTTTTTCATCGTAATACGCCAGGTCTTCGTGCTTTATTCTGAAAACGACCCGCTTTTGTTCCGCAGGCAAAAGGGATATCCGTTGAAATCCCCTGAGTTCCTTCAACGGTCGTACAATCGCCGGTGCAACATGACGGACATACAGTTGAACAACTTCCGCACCTGCCACTGACCCTGTATTTTTAACCGCCACACTTACCGTCACCGAATCACCCTGGTTCAATGTTCCGCCCGATTTGACCAGGTCACTGTATGCAAACGTTGTATAGCTCAGACCATGTCCGAAAGGGAACAGGGGCGCGCCGTTAAAATACAGGTATGTCCGGCCTTCCCGGATGTTGTAATGATCCATTTCCGGAAGGTCACTCACCGATTTATACCAGGTTGAGGTCAGCTTTCCCCCGGGGTTAAAATCGCCGAATAAAACATCGGCAATGGCGCTCCCCTGCGCCTGGCCATCGTACCAGGCAACAACGATTCCGGGGATATGCTCCTTCATCCTGTTTACCGACAGCGGGAAACCGGTAACCATGACGACGATCGTTTTCGGATTGGCCCGGAATACCTTCTGAATAAGGCTGTCCTGGACCGCCGGCAAATCCAGTGAATTCCGATCCACTTCCTCCTTTGCCGCCTGGAGGTCCGTGCCGCAAACCACGATGGCGACATCGCAATTTTTCGCCAGGGTCACCGCATTGTTGAACGCCGCTGAATCAACAGGCCCATAGAGCGAACATCCCTGTGAATAATAAACATTCCTTCCTGCCCCGCTGAATTTGCCGATAATTCCCTGCAACGGGGTCACCGAAACGGCAGGAGTACCGCTGTACCCTCCCAACTGGACAACGTCGGCATTTGGTCCGATCACTGCTATGGACGAAACCGAGTCCCTGTTTACCGGCAGGATCGCATCCTGGTTTTTCAGCAGCACAATTGCCTCCCTCGCCGCACGCAGGGCAAGGTTCCGGTGTTGCAGGCAATCAACTGCCGAATCGGGAATGGCCATGTATGGCACCATGCCGGGAGGGTCAAATTCCCCTAATAAAAATCTTGCTTTCAGTACACGGGACAGGGCTGAATCAACATCCGCAACCGACATCAGACCCTCCGACAATGCAATTTTCGAAAAAATCTGGTAGGTGGCACCGCAATTCAGGTCGGTACCACTTCGTACGGAAAGTGCGGTGGCATCCTGCGGAAACAGAACATAGTGGTGATTTGCATGAACATCGGCAACTGCATCGCAATCGGAGACAACATATCCCTCAAAACCCCATTCGTCGCGCAGGATATACCTGAGCAACGTCCTGTTTACCGGGCCGGGCACATCATTCAGCGCATTGTAGGTATTCATGACCGAATACACATGCGCATTTTGCACACAGGCTTTAAATGCCGGCAGGTAATATTCCCTCAGGCTTCGTTCATCAACGTTCGAGGAAATCCTGTGACGGCCGGAATCCACATTGTTACAGGCAAAGTGTTTTACCGTGGAAACTGTTTTCAGGTACTTTGGATCGTTTCCCTGCATGCCCCGGATGAAATTCTGTGCAAGCCGGGCTGCCAGGAACGGATCCTCGCCATACGTTTCCTCTGCCCTGCCCCACCGGGGATCTCTTGACATGTTGATCGTCGGGCTCCAGTAGGTCAGCCCCTTCCCGTTGCGCCTGTTCAGAACGCGTGCCTCGTCTGAAATGGCAGAGGCGATGCGGAATATCAAATCATCGTCCCAGGTTGAGGAAAGTGCAATTGCCTGGGGAAAGGAGGTTACACCAGTTGCAACCACGCCGTGCAGCGCTTCATTCCAGTATTGGTAGGCCTGTATCCCAAACCTGTCGATTGCCGGGGTGATGTTTCCCAGCTGGGAAATTTTTTCATCAAGGGTCATTCTTGAAACCAGGTCACGGACGCGTTCGTTAACCGGGATGTTCGGATCCTGGTATGGGTAAAGGTCCCTGTTCCCGGCAACAGATTTCCCGGGATATCCAAAGGTGGAAAGAAGCTGAAAACACAGCATGATGATCAATCGGATTTTTCCGGGCATTGTTTGTTTGTGGTTAGCGGGCGGTTCTGCATTCCGGTATATGACCCGCAAAGTTATCATTTTAAAAAGTTACATTTGCATCTGTATGATCCCAAAATCCATCACCGGAAAATTGCTTGTTTGGCGGCTGCGAAACATAAAGCAGCGCCAGTTTGTGCTGATTCTCAGCATTGTGGTCGGGATTGGCAGCGGGCTTGCTGCCGTTGCCCTGAAAAGCACCCTGTATTACACCAATTATTTCCTGACCAACGGTTTCAGCTACCACGGCATCTACTACCTGTTCCTGGCTTTCCCGCTGATAGGCCTCATCCTTACTGTTCTGTTCATCCGGTATGTCGTCAAGGATAATATCAGTCACGGGGTCAGCAAGGTTTTGTATGCCATTTCAAAGAATAACAGCCAGATTAAACCGCATAACACATTTTCTTCATTGGTTGCCTGTACGCTAACCCTCGGATTTGGTGGTTCTGTTGGCCCTGAGGCGCCTATTGTGCTTACTGGCTCTGCCATTGGTTCAAATCTGGCCAGGCTTTTCAGGCTTGACTACAAAACCACCACCCTGATGATAGGCTGCGGCGCTGCCGGAGCCATCGCCGGGATTTTCGAAGCCCCGATTGCGGGTGCGATTTTCGTGCTGGAGATCCTCATGCTCGATCTCACCTTAACCACCCTGATCCCATTGTTAATCACGACCGTCACGGCATCGCTGGTGTCGTTCCTGCTGATGGGCAACGAGGTTTTGTTTTCTTTTACGCTGAGCAACCCGTTCATCCTCCGCCACATCCCGTTTTACATTCTTCTGGGTGGCTTCACCGGGCTGGTTTCGGTCTATTTTATCCGGGGAAGTCTCGGAATTGAATCAATGATGAAAAAGCTGCCGCAGGCGGTGCGAATCTCCATTTCCGGGCTGGCCCTCGCCGTGTTGATCTTCGCCTATCCGTCGCTGTTCGGAGAAGGATATACTGTTTTAAAAAGCGTCATCAACAGCCATGGTGAGATTATCGGAAGCTCGGCTTTTTTCGGGGTTCTCAAGCAAAATCAATGGTCTTTCCTGCTTATCACGTTCGGGCTGATCCTCCTGAAAGTTGTCGCCATGGCAATAACCCAGGGCGGCGGCGGCATCGGTGGCACCTTCGCCCCTGCCATTTTTGTCGGCGGCATCGGCGGATATTTCTTCGCAACCCTGTTGAACACAATTTTCGGGCTCACGTTGTCGCAAACCAACTTCGCGCTGGTAGGCATGGCAGGAGTGATGGCCGGTGTGATGCATGCGCCTCTCACCGCCATTTTCCTCATCGCCGAAATAACCGGAGGATATCTGCTCCTTACACCCCTCATCATGGTATCGGCAATTGCTTACCTTACGTCACATATTTTTGAAAGTCATTCCATTTACACCAGGCAACTGGCCGCCCGCAAGGAGTTGATCACGCATGACAAAGACAAGGCCGTCCTTTCCTTTATGTCGCCCCGGCAGTTGATAGAGACAAATTTTGCCACAGTCGATCCCGGAGCGACTCTCGGTCAGCTCGTAAAGATCGTCGCCACCGCCTCACGAAATATTTTTCCGGTTGTTGACCAAAATGGTTCATTCTACGGGATCGTAATGCTCGACCAGATCCGGCAGATCATGTTTGATCAGTCGATTTACGACGTCACCTTCGTCAAAGGCCTGATGTTCATGCCTGATTATTCAATTCATCCCGATGATTCGATGGATACGGTGATCCAGCTTTTCCAGCAGAGTGACCGGTATAACCTGCCGGTACTTGAAAACGGGAAATACCTCGGGTTCATCTCGCGGGCCAAAGTTTTCTCGCAATACCGGGAGATGCTGCGGAAGTTTTC
>JBAXDH010000082.1:0-16346 GCA_037141055.1 bacterium
CACCCCACCCCCGGCCCCTCCCCAAGCAGGGAGGGGGGGATTCCCGATCCGGCATTTCGGGTCTGGCATCTTGAATCGGCACCGGGCAGCGACATCCGGGCAGCCGTTTTTCAATTCGCCGTTGAAAACCAATTGACCGTACTTTCCCTGCACAGCGAAGAACAGAAACTCGAAGGAGTCTTCCAGGAACTCACGAGGTTGTAAATCCTTCAACCCTTTTATTCCAACTTTTTTTGGGCAATCAGAAAATTTCGTAATTTTGCCGCCTGAATAGTGGACAGATTTGATTGATTGCAACCACTGGAAAAAAATGCTAAACCAAATTTTCCTCCCGTCAATCGCAAATCTTCAATCGTAAATCTTAAATCTAAAAATCTTTTAAAATGGGATATTTATTTACATCGGAGTCTGTTTCAGAGGGACATCCGGACAAAGTAGCAGATCAGATTTCGGATGCCCTGCTTGATGAGTTCATGAAATGGGACCCGGAATCGAAAGTGGCATGTGAAACATTCGTAACAACCGGGCTGGTTGTCTGCGGAGGTGAAGTAAGAACCCAGGGATGGGTGGATGTACAGGAAACAGCCCGCAGGGTGATCCGCCAGATTGGTTATACAAAGGCTGAATACCGTTTCGATTGCGATTCATGCGGTGTGATCTCGACAATTCACGAACAATCGGCAGACATAAACCAGGGTGTTGTTCGCGAGAAAAAAGAAGACCAGGGTGCCGGCGACCAGGGCATGATGTTTGGTTACGCCTGCAATGAAATGGAAAACCTGATGCCGATGTCGGTCGAACTTGCACACATTTTTTTGCAGGAACTGGCTGCCATCCGCAAGGAAGGCAAACAGATGAAATATCTCCGTCCCGACAGCAAGTCGCAGGTGACGATTGAATACGACGACAAGGGAAAACCGATGCGCATCGATACGATCGTGGTCAGTACCCAGCATGATGACTTCGTTCAGCCGGCAGCCAAAACCGTCAAGGCGGAGAAAGAAGCAGAGAAAGCCATGCAGGATAAAATCAGGGAAGATGTTCAGAAAATCTTAATCCCCAGGGTTAAAAAAACGCTTCCTGCAAAGATTCAGAAACTCTTCGGAAGTGATGTTAAACTGCATGTAAATCCGACAGGTAAATTCGTGATCGGCGGACCTCATGGTGATACCGGACTTACCGGCCGTAAAATCATTGTCGACACGTATGGCGGCCATGGTGCACACGGCGGCGGCGCTTTCTCTGGAAAGGATCCTTCAAAAGTTGACCGTTCTGCCGCTTATGCCGCAAGGCATATTGCCAAAAACATGGTAGCTGCAGGAGTTGCAGACCAGGTGCTCATCCAGGTTGCCTATGCAATCGGCGTGGCGCAGCCGGTCGGACTTTATGTAAACACATTTGGAACGGCGAAGGTGAAAGATAAAAAAGGCAACCTCCTGCCCGACGGTGCAATCGCTGAAAAAATCAACAAGATTTTCGACATGCGGCCTTATGCGATCGTAGAACGCTTCGGCCTGAAGAATCCGATCTACCAGCCAAGTGCATCCTACGGTCATTTCGGCCGTGATTACCATACCAGCGAAGTGGAGGTTTATTACCCGGTAAAAGGTTCAAAACCCAAGAGAGTCAATGGAAACGGGAAAGATGTATATACCAAGATGGTCGACTTCTTCGCCTGGGAAAAGCTTGATTATGCCGACAAACTCAGGAAAGAATTCGGGATTTAATTTGAATATATCCCGGTACCTTCTTCTGACCACCCTCTTCCTGGCCTCTTTTTCAGGATTGGCACAGATTGATATCCAGCGTTACACAACCGCCACGGATACATTTTACTGGAAACGCTACACGCAAATACCGAAACCGCCCAGGGTCAACCTGAGGCGGTTTCTGGTTTCACAACCATCAAAAAAAATTGATGCATTCCTGGAAAAATACCTGGCCCAGGCACTCCAGGTTACCGGTGATTCGCTCTCCCCTTTATCCATTGGCGATTTGAAAAAATCCCTTTACCCGGTCGATGTAAACGGCGACAAACTTCCTGACATGATTTTTAGCGGTTCAGCAGGCGGAGCGCCCGAGATGGTGCGTATCTGGATAAACCGCAAAGACAGTTTTGAACTGATCTTTGAAGATTACCAGTACATTTCAAAATTCAGGAAGGAAGGGGATAAACTGACCGAACTGCAAACAGCCGACGTGGGCAAAGACGGAGATTATTTATATTTCACCCGCGATTACCGGGTTCAGATGGAACAGGGGGTGCCGGGTTTTGTCAAAGGCAAACAGACTGTTTCATACCAGCATATGGAGGAGCCTGCCAATTATTATCCAGTGCCGATTCCTTTTATTGCAAAAGCAGACACCATGCTATTGCGGGCATCGGCTGCACAACAAAATGAACCGTTCAACCCGGGCCTTGACACGTTTGGCAACATCATGGCCAAATACCGTACGAAGGCGCGCGGAGTGGCCCTGGCATTTAAATCAATGGGGAAAGGGAATGATTGGTTTTTCATTGAGGTCTCTCCTTCAGCCAGTCCTTCCGCCTCTGTTTTTTATGACATTGACAAATTGCCCACTTTTATCCGGGGGTGGGTTTCAGGGCAGGCTGTTCAACTGGTCCCCTGATATGGGGATTATCCTATTTTACTGATTTTCCGCAATCTTTCGGCATCAAGTATATCGATCCGTTTTCCGGTCATCCCGATGATTCCATCCCGGTGAAATTTCGAAAGGGTATGAATCACGTTTTCAGTGGAGCAACCGGCAAATTCGGCTACTTCCTTCCGGGTGAGCGACAGAGTGAACGAAGGAGACAAATACACCGTTTCGGAAAGGTATATCAGGATATCGGCAATCCTCCCGTTGACCTGTTTGTGGGCCAGGCTGATAAAATTCAGGATCGAGGATTTGAACATCCCTGTTATCATTTCCATCAGCTTCAGCATGTACAGGCTGTTGCCCATCGCAATGTCAAGAAGCATGGGGTAATCGATGAAACAAACGTCACAATCCTCCAGGGCCTTCACCGAATAAAGATTCAGCCCGTCGTTGATCACATCCGCCCCGCCGATCATGGCCGGTGACCGGGTGATGGCCAGGATCAGCCCTTTTCCCGCTTCATTTTCCATGCAAAGCTTTGCAATTCCCGATTGCAAAAACAGGAGGTGCGACGACTTCATGCCTTGCTGCAGAATAACCTCTCCTTTTGAAAAATGCACCCTGAGCGAACTCCGCTGCAATTTCATAAATTCATCGGGCTTGATAAACTGGCAACTTATCATTTTAAACATGCAGGCTGCACAATCAACGGGACCATTATGGGTCAGTTTGTCCATAGTTTCCGGAAAAAAAAGGCCGCCATGGGAAAGGCAGCCTTATTTCAAGATTTAAGAAATCTTAATGTTTCACGCTGAGTTTCTTCGTCAGGCTGATTTTTCCATCGACCAGCAGGGAACAGAAATAAATCCCGTCATTCATGCTCATCGTGTTCAGCGTGACCTTGCCGCTGCCGGGCTGGAGGCTCAGCGTTTCCACGGTTGACCCTAAGATGTCGCGGACAAACAGTGTTCCCCGGGTTCCCGATGGCACTGCATAGCTGAACGCGGCGTACCCGCTGGCCGGGTTCGGATAGGCGTTCGATAACATGGCCTGGCGGGCAGCGTTCTCATCAATACCCAGCGGATAAGTAGTATACTTGACCGTTACGCTGGCCGAATCATTCACGTTGGCACTGTCAAAAAAAGTCCACCGGATCACACTTTCACCGGATTTGAAATGGCTGAATGCCGTTTGCGTATAATGACCCACAAAATCCGTAATGGTTTGCCCGGCTTCGATGGACTGCGCATTCGGCGAAACATTGATATTCGACGGGTAACAGCCGCCGGCCCAGCACATGGTAATTTCGGTTGAATCGAGCATGGCCAGGTGCGTCTTTTTGCACAGCACGCTGATGGTCTTTGTCCCGATGTTTTTAACATTGAAGTACGTGATGAGTTCAACGCTGTCGGGCGTACCGGACTGAACAATGATGGCATTCTGATCGATGACCCCGTCGATGTCCGAAAGCGTCAGGCTTTGTGAATATCCGTACGACAAAATCCCTGTAAGCAGGCAGGCAGTGAGTATCAGTTTTTTCATAAAGTTTTATTTTTATCAATGTATATTGTGCAAAATTACGAAATTTTCATGTGCGGGTTCAATCGGACCATGATATTTATTATATTTGTAATGGTTAAAAGTAACACTGAAAATTATGAAAAAATTTGTACTGTTTCTCGCCTTTTCCGTCATCCTCCTTGCAGGGTATTCCCAATCGCAGCGTTTGGTGATGCTCGAAGAGTTTACGTCGGCAACCTGCGGACCATGCGTGAGTAAGAACTCACAGTTTCATACATGGCAAACCCAGAATCCCGACAAGTTCACCTCCATCTATTACCATGTCAACTGGCCTGCTGCCGGTGATCCCATGAATCTTGCCAACCCGGGCGAAACAGCTACCAGGGTCAGCTATTACATGAGTCCGACGAACATGTACGTGCCATACTCCGTGCTTGACGGGAATTATTACAACGGAAGTGCCGCCGGCTGGACGATGACAACGGTCAACACCCGCTACGGAGTTCCCTCCCCTTTTGAAATCCAGCTTCAGCACCAGGTCAATGCAGCACAGGATACAGTGTTTTCGACCATGCTGATCAAATGCACGCAGAACATAAACGCAAGCATGACGGCTCACAACGTGATCATTGAAAAATGGATTCACTTCAACTCGGCTCCCTGCGCAAACTCAAACGGCGAAAGAGACTTTTACAATGTCATGAAGAAAATGATTCCAGGCGCTACAGGCACCACGATACCATCCTCAATGGTTGCAGGCGATTACGTCCTGCTTGAAGGTTCCTGGAAGGTGGGCATCGTTTACGATTTCACCCAGATCGCCTCCATCGGATTTGTCCAGGACAAAGGCACCAAGGAGATCTATCAAACAGCAAACAGTTCGGCAGGCCCGCTGGTACTTCCATACGGCACTGACCTTGAGGCCCTGGAGGTTGTTGATGTACCTTCAAAAACCTGCAACAGTAAAATGGCTCCTTCGGTAAGGATAAGGAATAATGGCAATAACACCATCACCAGCATGACCATCAAGTATAAGATTAACGATGGAAGCCTGAGCAGTTTTACATGGAACGGCTCTCTGGCAAGTATGCAAAAAACCGTGGTTGCACTTCCTGAATACGCATTTACCCTGCTGGCCCAGAATATACTCACCATCTTCACCACAAGCCCGAACAATGCAACCGACCAGTACCCCAAGAATGACACGCTGGGATTTAACTTCACCACTTCGCCGGTTTCCAACAGCCAGGTAAAGATAGCCGTCAGAACGGACACCAAACCGCAGGAAACCACCTGGGATATAAAAAATTCGCTGAAGGTCGTCGTGGCGAGCGGCGGACCGTACGTGGACCCCAGTAAACTCACCCAGCAGACCGTCACTCTGCCTCAGGCCGATTGTTATACATTCACGATTTATGATGCAGGCGGAAATGGAATCTGCTGCAGTTTCGGAAACGGCGGTTATGAAGTTTCTTCGAACGGAATCTCCATCAAGCAAGGCGGATCCTTTGGATCATCCGAAAGCAGCGAGTTCCTGATGGAGGCCCCGCTGGCAATCGATGAAGTTAATTGTGAGAACCCGCTCGTTGTATACCCGAATCCGTTCGATCGCTCCGCAAAGGTTTCTTTCTGCCTGAAAAACACCAACGTTGTGCAGATGAACCTGTACAGCGCATTCGGACAATTGATCAGCACCCGGTCGCTGGGTAGTCTGAATGCAGGTCAGCACGAAACAATCCTGGACGGGCAGAATTTGAAATCAGGCGTGTACATTCTGCAACTGAATACAGGTTCGGAAGTTTATTCCCGGAAAGTTTCGGTGGTCAGGTAACGTTTATTCATTGTGGGGAATCCTGATTTCCAGGGCTCCGACACCGTATTTTGCCATGGGGGCATCGAAGAATTCGATGCCCTCCTGCTTTTTAAGCAACTCTATAAGGTTGGTCCTTAAAATGCCATTTCCAACCCCGTGGATAAACACCACCTTGAGAAAATGACCGGCAACTGCACTGTCAAGGCATTTCAGGAAATAATTTTTCTGAAATTCAAGTATTTCTGATTTCTCCAGGTTCGACGGATCATCAACCAACTCGTGAATGTGCAGGTCGACTACAGCCTCGCGGGGAGCAACCTGGTACCTTACGATGAACGGCCTGTCAGCTGATACTTCCTGCCCATCGGCAGCAGATATTGTTACAGGCTCGTCGAGGGAAAGAAAATACTCCGTCAGGGAAAGCACCTTCACCACGATTCCTTTAGCCTGGATTACGGCATTCTCGCGATAATTTCCTTCTTTGTAAAACTTCTTTCCTTCAATGCGGAATTCAGAATTGAACGGGGGCAGCAACGACCTGCACTGTTCCCTGTGAAACAGGAACTGCATCACCCCGTCGGTCCAGTGCGTAACCTGCTCCCTGTTAATGGTTGCGATCAGCAGTTTCGAATCGGGGAAGATGCTGCCGTAATCGACGCCGTTGTAATGCCCAAGGGCCGTTTTGCTGAAAATATTATACAATATATCGTAGGAGCTGTTGTTGACAAGGAAAACATCCAACTGCCCGGTTATCAGCCATTTCTGATCATGGGGGACGAACGCCAGGTACAGGTCTTCCGATTTCCGGTCGGCAGCCAGGTGACGGGGAAGCTGGCTCAGCCTGTCATCTTCCGGCTCTTCCGTTTCATCAGGACTTTCCGGCAATTTAATATTATAATGCGGCTCAAAAAAGCGTGCAGCTGCATTCGACGAATCCACCCTGATAAGCTCGCTGATCATGGTCGGTATCTCGAAACCGTCTTCGGTGAGGATGTTCACCATGCGGCTGTCAATGAGCTTTGCCACGATCCCTCCGCCGGAGGTGTTCAGGAATTTTACTTTATCGCCGACTTTGAGAGTGGACATGGGGGTGTGTTATTATAAAGTGGTAAGTTGGTAAGCTGGTAAGTTGTTAAGTTACAATGCCAGGTTTTGGATTGCAAAGGTAGCTTATATTTGAATTCTCGTTCCAGATGAACTTACCAACTCCCCAGCCGCCTATCCCATATTCATTTTCGCTCATTTTCAACCCCTTACACTACCTCCAGATATGATGAATTTTGAATATAAAAAAAAGTGTTAACTTGCGCCCAGTATTAACCAAAAAAAAATCATTATGAGGAGAATTACTGTCGTACTGCTATTCATATGTTTGGCAGCAACCACATCGTTTGGAGGTGGGTACCAGGTAAGCTTGCACGGCATGCGCAACATCGGCATGGGGCTTATCGGAACTTCACTGAGCTACGATGCCAGCGCATTATTTTACAATCCTGGCGGCGCAGCTTTTGTCAATGAAAAATGGAGTTTTTCCGGCGGCGTCAGCGCACTGATGGCCCGGACAACATTCCAGCCTTTGAATGGAACGGAACAGGCACACCTGGATCACAAGCTCAACACTCCGTTGTATTTTTATGCAGCATTTAAACCAACGGCAAACCTGAGTGTGGGACTTGCAGTGAACACACCGTATGGCAATGGATTGTCGTGGGGAGAAAAATGGCAGGGACGTTACCTGATCCAGGATCTTTCCTTCAGAGCCTTTACATTCCAGCCAACCGTTTCCTATAAATTCAAGGATATTGTCGGCATCGGAGTAGGCCTTGTATATGCATACGGAACCGTCGACATGAATAAGGCAATTCCCATGCAGGGAGCAACCGGTGATGGTAAATTAAACATCAACGGCAGCACGAGTAATTTCGGCTTCAATGCCGGTATTATGGTTCATCCTGTCAAAGGGCTCAGCCTTGGCCTCGATTACCGTTCCAAGGTTGAAATGAGTGTAAAAGGCGCTGCGGCAACATTTACCGTTCCCCAATCCTTAAGCACCACTTTCCCAAACACCAAAGTAGATGTCATGCTGCCCTTACCCGGCAACCTTGATTTTGGTGCTTCGTTCGAATTTGGAAAAACCAAACAATGGATGGTTGGTTTGAATCTTTGCTATGTTTTCTGGAACACCTATGATTCACTGGTTTTCCATTTCGAAAAAGTATCAGCAACACAGGCTATTATCACCTCGGCCAGCCCTGCATTGTATGAGAGTAAATTAATCCCGCGTGTCGGCGTCCAGTACAAAATGAGCGATCTGCTCACCATCAGGGTTGGCGGATATTATGACCCGACTCCTGTTAAAGACGACTACCTCAATCCCCAAACCCCGAGTATGAACCAGATCGGGATGACCTGCGGACTTTCCGTATATCCTGTAAAAGGGCTCAGCATTGATGCTGCCTTCCTTTACATCATGGGTTTGCAGAGAAGCGGCACTTTCAGTCCGGACAATTTTGCCGGCACCTACAGCACTGCTGTTTACAGCCCCGGAATTGGTTTAACCTATAATTTTTAACTTTTAATATATGAACATTATGAAAAAAATACTTTTCATTATATTGTCCGCGGCACTGTTTACAGCTTGTGAGAGAAAGATCGACGAGTTCCCCGCTTCTGCAAATGGCCTGGACTTTTCGAACTTTGTCTCTGTCGGTAACTCCCTCACGTCCGGCTATGCAGACGGTGCACTCTACCTCAGCGGCCAGCAGAATTCGATTCCCAACATCATGGCCACACAGTTCAAAACCGTTGGTGGCGGTGAATTCAGGCAACCCCTCATGGGCACGAATGATGGTGTCGGATTCCAGCCGATCCCCGGCGGAATTTTCTGTTATACCAAAATGATCCTGAAGATCGTTCCTGACAAGGACTGTGCAGGTAACCCGACAGGCACCGCATCCCTGAAACCGGGCTTTGCAGCAGCTTACGACCAGGCCACCCTTCTCGGCCAATTGTTTGCACCTCCTACGGTTGCAGGCCCTTACAACAACATGGGCGTACCGGGAGCAACCCTGCAAACGTTATTCTATCCGGGATACGGTTCTGCAGCAGGCAATCCATTCTTCAAGCGCTTTGCCACTTCTCCGGGCACCACCATCCTGGCGGATGCCATGGCTCAGAAGCCTACATTCTTCTACCTGTGGATCGGTAACAATGACGTTCTTTCGTCCGCTCTTGCCGGTTCCGACCAGATGATGACCCCTGCGGATACCTTTGCCAAATATTATCCTCTGGCTTCAGGTGCTTTGCTGGCTTCAGGAAAAAATCCAAAAGGCGTTGTTGCAACGATTCCCGATGTTACAAGCATTCCTTTCTTTACAACCATTTCGAAACAGTTGCCCTGGAACGGGGTCAAACTTGATTCTGCACAGGCTGCCGGTCTGAACCAATTGTACACCTTGTATGGACACAGTGATATCGTATGGCAAAAAGGACAGAATCCGTTTGTTTATCTGAAATCTGACGGAACATGGGCCCAGATGAAGGCCGGTGATTTGTTTTTACTGACATTGCCAACCGATTCAATCAAATGCAAAGGGATGGGCATTGCCGATCAGAGCATCACCCCAATTCCCCGCCCATACCCGATTCCGGCAAAATTTGTCCTCGACAATGCAGAACAGGCAAATCTGATTGCGCGTGTTGCCGAATACAACGCGGTCATCAAAGCAACAGCTGCTGCCCAGAACCTGGCCTGCGCTGATATGAATGCCAACCTGAAATCGTTTGCAAGTGGAATGGTTTTCGATGGGATCAAGGTAAGTACGGCTTTTGTGTCCGGCGGATTATTTTCGACCGACGGTGTTCACCTCAACCCAAGGGGATGTGCCATAACGGCCAATTATTTCATTCAGGCCATCAACGCCAAATACGGCAGCAATATTCCCCAGGCGAATGTTACAAGCTACCCTGGTTTGGTTTTCCCGTAAGCGAAATACCGAAATACCGAAAAAAGAGGGTGTCTCCGTTATCCGGAGCACCCTCTTTTTATTTTCCTGTCCATTTGTCCGCTTGTTTATTTTTTAAGGAATTTCCGCATCTTCTCCGCCGCCCTCCCTCGGTGACTAATGCCGTTTTTTAGATAGGCGGGCATTTCCGCGAAGGTTTGCCGGTGGCCGTCAGGCCGAAAAACAGGGTCGTATCCGAATCCGTCGGCCCCCTGCCGTCCGGTTGTGATCACCCCGTCAATCCTGCCCTCAAACTGTTGTTCCTTTCCGTTTATAATCAGGCAGATAACTGTACGAAAGCAAGCCTTTCTGTTCTCAATTCCTGATAATTCTCCAAGAATTTTGTCGATGTTGTCATCAAAGCTGCAGTTCTCCCCTGCGTATCGTGCGGAATAAACGCCGGGACGCCCGTCGAGCGCCTCAATTTCCAACCCTGTATCATCGGCGAAACAGTTCAGTCCGGTCTTCTCAAATATAAACCGGGCCTTCTGAACGGCATTGCCTTCGATGGTTTCCTGTGTTTCGGGGATATCAACATCCAGGTTGACATCTTTAAGGCTGAGAATGCTGAACTCTTGACCCATGATCTCCTGGATCTCCCGGAGTTTATGCAGGTTGTTGGTGGCGAAGAGGAGGCTGGTCATAGAATAAAGTGATGAAGTGATGAAGTGATGAGGTGATGAAGTGATATTAATTTACTGGAATGATGTCGGTTAGGAGGCGGGTGATGAGTTCGGTGAAACTCCAGCCGTGGGCGCGTGCCATTTTGGGAACGATGCTTGCCGCGCTCATCCCCGGAACAGTGTTGACTTCGAGGAAATAAAAATCTTTCCCGTCGAAGATATAATCGAAACGCACGACGCCCCTGCAATTCAATTTTTTATACAACAGCCGTGATGTCTCCTGGCAGGTTCCGGAAAGCCTTTCGGTAAGATCGGCAGGCACGACTTCATCTGCCATCCCTTTCTTGTATTTTGCCTCGTAATCGAAATATTCCTTCTTTGGGATGATCTCCGTCACCGGGAATGCCAGGACTTCGCCTTCGGTCTGTATCACACCGCATGTAAGTTCACGCCCGCGGATAAATTCTTCGACCAGGATTTCCGAATCCTCGTGAAATGCTTTGACCAGGGCTGGCCCGAGTTCCGGGGCAAGGTTCACCTTCGACATCCCCACGCTGGAACCGCCATTGTTGGGTTTGACAAAAACGGGCAGGGAAAGTACGGAGAGAATCTTTTCAGTGGTGCAGGGAACCTCCTTGAATAGATGCATCGATTTTGCCGTTCTGATCCCGGCAGCACTGACCACATCCTTGCAGAAACTTTTGTTAAATGTAAGCGCTGAAGTGGTTACATCACAGGAAGTGTAAGGAATTCCCAGGATATCGAAATACCCCTGCAGTTTCCCGTTTTCACCCGGAGTTCCGTGAATAGCGATAAATACCGCATCAAACAACACCTTCCGCCTGCCGATGGTGAGGCTGAAGTCATTTTTATCGATGGGGAATTTCTTTGATCCGATGCGGTAATTCCATCTTTTCCCCCTGACCTCGATCAGGTAGGGACAGAATTTCTCCCGGTCCATGTGCAATTCCACCTGTTTCCCGCTTTTGACGGAGATTCCGTATTCGCCTGAGTCTCCCCCGGCCACGATGGCTATGTTCAACATATTCAGCATATTTTGAGGTGCAAAAATAGCACAAAAATATTGTGCCTTGTGCAAAATTCATTTTTTGCGTAAGTTTGTAGATTCTTAAGGGAAACACAATAAAACTGACCTATTCAGGTTATCAGATAAACCAGCCGATGGATTTTTTTCGATTTCTTTTTTCAAAAAAATTTCTCAAGCACTTTCTCATTTCAATTGGGATAACGCTGGTCCTGGTATGGATTACCCTGCAATCTCTTGCCTGGTACACCAAACATAACGATTACATCATCGTTCCCGATTACCGGGGGCTCTTCTTCACCGATGTAAAATCGAGCCCCGACAACAGCAATTACCAGTTCAGCGTAATCGACTCCATTTTTGATGCCGACAAACCGAAGGGGTCCATCCTTTCGCAGGATCCATACCCCGGTGCAAAAGTGAAGAAAAACCGCATGGTTTACCTGACTGTTACTTCGATGGTTCCTGAAAAGACCACCATGCCCGACCTGCGCGACCTTACACTGCGGCAGGCGCAATCGATGCTTGAATCGGCGGGGCTTAAACTTGGAAAATTATTGTATATAAAGAGCTTCGACGAAGATGCTGTTCAGAACCAGCTTTTCAAGGGCAGGACAATCAAAGCAGGAACTGAACTTGACAAAGGATCGGTGATCAGCCTTACTGTTGGCATGGGGGCGAAGGCGATGGTTGATTCGCTGAGGGTGGATAGTTTGGAGTAGGGAAATGGTGAAAGGATGAGTGGTGGGGATGAGGGGTGAGGAGGGGTTTTTTGATGGATGTTTTAAACTTTAATTTAAATTGATAATGCGGCTTTTTTTAATCATATTTTTTGTACTGTTTTCGGTTTTCGCGGGAATCAGCCAGGAAGTTCTGACCGGGTTGCAGGTCAACCCGATGGTCAGGGAGAAGGCGATGGAGATAAGCCGGACGGATTACCTGAACGGCGGATCTGACACGATCCCGGTGACTATTCCTTTCTTTGATGACTTCTCGGCCAATAAAATTTTCCCTTCGCCCGACAGGTGGATCGATCATTTCGGTTTTGAAAACGACGACATGCCGGTTTACCCGATCAACAGGGGTGCCATGACCCTCGATGCCCTCAATGATTCCGGCAACATGTACCAGACTGCCGTGCCCGGCCCGACGACATTCATCGCTGATCACCTCACCTCGCGTTTCATCCGGCTCGATTCTGTATTCACCCCTGTGAGCCGCGCCCTTTCACCTTCTGATTCCTTATTCTTCAGCTTTTATTACCAGCCGCAAGGGAGGGGTAAAGCGCCGCAAAAGAACGATTCTCTTGTCCTTGAGTTCCTGGTTGCCCCGGCCCACGACAGCCTGATCACCGGCGGAACCATCCCTGTTCCGGATCTGTGGCGGAAAATGTGGTTTGCCAACGGGATGCCGCTCGATACTTTTTATCAGAATCACAATAAATGGTTTGTGCGGGTAATGATCCCGGTCATCGACCCGGTATTTTTCAAGAAGAAATTCCGCTTCAGATTTTACAATTATGTAAGCCTTGCAAGTTCGGCCGAACCAAGCTGGCAAAGCAATACGGATCAGTGGAACCTCGACAATGTTTATCTTAACTCCGGCCGCGGCGTTTACGACACCGTATATCCCGAGCTCAGGTTTATTTACCGTCCCCCGTCATTTCTAGCGAAATACGAGTCGATGCCATACCCGCAGTATTGCGACGACCCCACCAATGAAATCAGGGACACCCTCGACATTCTGATGACAAACAGGGATCTCACTGCGCATATGTCGGCTTATAGTTACCAGGTAAACAGTTCCGGCGGAAGTTTTTTAAAAACATACAACGGGGGGAGTTACAACATACAGCCCTATAGCGTTGTTCCGTATGTGACCTACCAGAAATTTGCGCACCCGGAAGTCCCCTTCCTTTTGCCGATCAGCCAGACCGACAGCGCCACCTTCATGGTGAAACACATGCTGACCGCAACAACCCCGGGCGCGATGATGGGCGATACCATGACGGCACTCCAGAAGTTTTACAACTATTATGCTTACGACGACGGCACCCCCGAAGCAAGTTACGGGCTCACTCCTGCCGGGTCGAAACTTGCCTACCGGTTCCGGCTTAACAAATCGCCTGATACATTGCGGGCAATCAGGATGTTCTTCAACCGTACGTTGAGCACTGTGAGCCAGCAGTTCTTTTATCTCTGCATATGGAACGACAATGCCGGCAAACCCGGCGACACGGTCTATTCCGACCTTGTCATGCCCCGGTATGCAGACAGTCTCAACAAATTCGTAACCTACCACATTTATCCTCCGCTGGCAATCACCGGAACATTCTATGTGGGATGGATCCAGACGACCGGAGATAATTTGTCGATCGGTTTCGATCGCTACAACAACAGCCAGAATGAGATTTTTAACAGTACAACCGGCGTTTGGAACAATTCGGCCTTTGCCGGCTCCCTGATGATCAGGCCGGTTATCGGGAAGCCAATTCCACTGGGTATCGGCGACATTCCAGCCAGCGACCTGAAGATAACTGTTTACCCGAACCCCTGCAACACCGGCACGCTGCGCATCCTCATCCCGGGTTCCGTTGAAAAAAGCAGGATATCCGGGTGTGGCACCATCACGATTTCCGACATGATCGGACACACGCGTGTTAAAACCGCTTTTCGGAATGAAGTGGACGTAACTGCGCTTGCACCGGGCCTTTACTTCATGGAAATCAGCGACTGCTCAGGCATCCGTATTGGTGTTTCGAAATTTATCATATCCCGATAATTCAGGGGCCGGGCAATTGTCGATTGCCCTAATGTCATACTCCGGCAGGAAAAAAAATATGGACGAAAAACCAGAACTTCCCGAAGAATCGGGTGATCTATATGAGCACTTCCGGTTTACCGTTGATCGTGGCCAGAATCCGCTGCGCATCGATAAATACCTGATGGCCAAAATTGAAAATGCCTCGAGGAACCGGATCCAGAATTCTGCTCACGCCGGCAACGTCCTGGTAAACGATGCCGTTGTTAAGCCCAACTACAAAGTGAAGCCGCTCGATGTGATAACCATCGTAATGGCGTATCCGCCGCGTGACACAGAGGTATATCCTGAAAACATCCCGATCAATATCGTGTATGAAGACAGCGAGATCCTTGTGGTCAACAAGGCCCCGGGGATGGTTGTTCATCCCGGACACGGAAATTTCACCGGCACCCTGCAGAATGCCCTCCTGTACCACATGCAGCAAAGCAACCCGGATAACCCGGATGCCAAACCTTACCTCGTTCACCGGATCGACAAGGATACCAGCGGGATCATGCTTATTGCCAAGACGGAACTCGCCCAGTCAAAGATCGCAAAACAGTTTTTCGATCATACCATCGACCGTTCCTATATCGCGCTTGTGTGGGGAAACATTGACCACGACGAGGGCACCATCGATGCCAATATCGGCCGTGATGTGCGCAACCGCCTCGTCCAGGCAATTTACGATGATCCTGAAAAAGGCCGCCATGCCGTTACGCATTACCATGTGCTCGAGCGGTTCGGATATGTAACGCTTGTTGAATGCAGGCTTGAAACCGGCCGTACGCACCAGATCCGGATTCATCTCAAGCACATCGGGCATCCGTTGTTCAATGATGAAAGCTACGGCGGCTCCGGGATCCTGAAAGGGACCACTTTTACAAAGTACAAGCAGTTTGTGAACAATTGTTTCTCCCTGATACCACGCCAGGCCCTGCATGCCAAATCGCTGGGCTTCATCCACCCGGCTACCCGGAAATTCGTTCACTTTGATTCGGAATATCCTGCGGACCTTGGTGCGGTGATTGAGAAGTGGAGGGGGTATGGGAAAGGGATGAGTGAGGAGAAGTGACAAGTGAACAAGTGACAAGTGACAAATGACAAATGACAAGTGACAAATGACAAGTGACAAGTGACAGGCGGACAGGTGGACGGGGGATTGAAATATAAGGGTTGAGGAATGGAAAACAAACAGACGGTAATGGGAAAATTTCTGATGGCTGCGGCATCGTGTTATTTCTGGGTATCGCTGTTTGCCGTATCTGCGCTGTTATTCCCCATCCCGGTTATATTATGGGTTACAACGGTGCTATTTGACCGCAGGCGGTACATTTTGCACCAGTTCACCTGCAGGTGGTCCGATATCATCCTGGGGATCAATCCTTACTGGAAAGTCAGGGTTGAAGGCCGGGAGAAGATCGACCCTGCGAAGGTTTATGTGATGGTTTCAAACCATCAGTCGGGTTTGGATATCCTCGTGCTTTTTAAACTTCACCGTCATTTCAAGTGGGTGGCCAAGAAAGGCCTGTTCGCAATTCCGTTTATCGGATGGAACATGGCACTGAACGGCTATTTATCCATCGAGAGGGGCCGGGGAAGAAGCAAACTTCAGATGATGGATGAGGCGGCGGCCTCCATCGGCGAAGGAAATTCGGTGATGATGTTCCCCGAAGGCACACGTTCCCCCGACGGACGCCTCCAAACCTATAAAACAGGGGCATTCCGTCTCGCGCTTGAAACCCGCACACCCATCCTGCCTGTTGTGTTAAAGGAAACCCATCATGCCATAAAAAAAGGGGGGCTGATGATCCATAAAAACAAACGCATCAAACTGGTTGTTTTAGACCCGATTCCTTATGAATCATACTGCGGGATGGACTCAAAGGAACTGGCTACGCTGGTTCACGGATTAACGGACCATGAACTTAAAA
>JBAXDH010000083.1:0-16314 GCA_037141055.1 bacterium
AACCCCCAAATACCCAATGCACTTCGTCGGAGCGCCATATTGGTAGCAACACGGGAACACAAACATGGGTTACCGGCCCCGATGGGGGTCAGCGCTTTTCACTTTTCGATCTTCACTTTTCACTCACCGCTGTTCGTTCATCGATGTTCACTCGCCAGCGAAGATGTACGATTGGGCGCCAAAAACCTGTTGAACAACAACAATCCGATGATGGTGAACACGCCGATCATGCTGAATGTCAGCCACAACAATGCCGGCTGGTTCATTTTCTCCACAAAACGCACATAAAGCGCGGCACCAAGTACACCTCCCACGCCGCTGCCGATCACGCCATACATGAACGACCATCCCTGGTACAGCGCCTTCTTGTCCTGCGGGGCAATCAACCCGACATAGGCGATAAATTTCGGATGCGCGATCATCTCGCCAAGGGTGAAAATAAACATGGAGGCCAGGAAGATCCACCCGTTCGGTGATATGGCCAGCATCCCCATGCCAATTGATCCCAGTGAAATGCCCACGATCATGGTCGGCAATGCTTTCGTGTTGCGGACCAGGCTCGAAACAAGGAGCTGCAACAGGATGATTGCCGCAGCATTCATCACCGTAACATGCTCCGCCTCGAATTTCCATGAAGGGTGATCTATGAACAGGGAAAGAATCCTGTTGATCAGGCTGTTGAACCCCGACATGTCCACTTTTTCACTGAGATACCACAGCACTGAATCATACACCTGGAAATACATGATCCAGAACCCGGAATAGATCACGATCATCACGATGAACCGGAAATCGCGCAACACGGTGATCATTTCAGAAAACACACGGCCCAGCGATTTTACCTCACGGGAACCGGTCGGTTCCTTGTAAACGAAATAATTCAGCAGCAGCATCCAGCCGGTGCCGATGGCCGCCATGAAAAAGATGTAGTTGTATGAAATGGATTTCAGGTACGGCACCAGGATCAATGGAAACAGGAAGGCGCCAAGATTTATTGACCAGTAATATACTCCGAATCCCAATGAAGAAGTTGATGCATCGGTAACACGTGCGATGGTACCGGATATCATGGGCTTGAAAAAACCGGCACCCAGCGCTACCAGGATAAGGCTGCTGAACACAGTGACATAGGTGTTCGAAAAACCGGCAAACAGGTACCCCAGGCTCATGGTGAAAAATGAGAAGAAGAGAACCTTCCTGTACCCGAAACGGTCGCCGATGGCCCCCGAAAGGATCGGCAGAAAATACAGGAGCGGCGTGATCGTGCTTTTGATCACCCCGACACTCTCCTTCGAGAATCCCTGACCTCCCTCACTTTTTGACAACACCAGGTACACCGACAATACCGACATCACCCCGTAGTATGAGCCGCGTTCGAAAAATTCCATTGATATTGCGGTCCAGAAATTCCTGGGAAAAGATGCAAGGGTTTGTGCGGACGAAGATTTTGCCATATCGGTAGATCTATTGGTTTGCTGCGAAAATACCGAAATATTTCTTTGTTGTTGCAGTGCCTGGAATGTATTAAATTTGTCGGGATGCCACCTGTGGTGGTTTGACCATCAACTCTGTGTTTCTTTGTGATTTCTCTGTGTCGCTCTGTGTAATAAAAAATGTATCTAAAGAGAATCCCTGGGGGGAGGTCGGGAGGGGGCGTCCCGCTAAATTCCTGAATGACGATGAACAATCTGTTAAGCATTGTAAACCAATTTCATACAGAAGGAACGGTTGTTTCAATCGAACCCTTCGGCTCGGGTCATATCAACGACTCTTACCTGGTTACCACCAAACCTGGATCCGCTCCGGATTATGTGCTCCAGCGGATCAACCACGAAATTTTCAGCAATGTACCCGAACTAATCAACAACATCCTCCAGGTAACCCGTCATGTAAGCGGGGAACTCCTGGGCAAGGCCGCCAACCTTGATTATTTCAGGATCATTCAGCTGACGCAGGCCCGCAACGGGCAGTTTTTCATTCACGATCCACAGGGGAACTACTGGAGGTTGTACAACCACATCCGCGGCAGCCGGAGTTATGACGTTGTTGCCAATGCCGGCCTGGCATCGGAAGGAGGCAAGGCGTTCGGGATCTTTCAATACCTCACCTCCGGCATCGCCCCCTCCTCCCTTTTTGAGATTCTCCCTGATTTTCACAACGTTGCCAAACGCCTTGAAACCTTCAGGTCGGTGGTGAAGGCCAACCCTGCCGGCCGGGTGAAACATGCCGCCAATGAAATTGATTTCGCCGAATCGCGTGCCGAAGAGATGCATACCATACTGCGTCTCGGAGAACAGGGTAAAATACCGCTCCGTGTCACCCACAACGACACGAAATTCAACAACATCCTCTTTGATGACCACACCCGCTCCATTGCGGTGGTGGATCTCGACACGGTGATGCCGGGGTATATCCTGTACGATTTCGGGGATGCCATCCGGACGGGAGCCAGCAGGGCGGCAGAAGACGAGCCAGACTTGTCGAACGTCGGCATCGACCTTGCTCTTTT
Source organism: bacterium (assembly GCA_037141055.1). Classification (GTDB taxonomy): domain Bacteria; phylum Bacteroidota; class Bacteroidia; order Bacteroidales; family FEN-979; genus CAIVAT01. The sequence continues at coordinate 2,510 of JBAXDH010000083.1, forward strand.
CGAAGCATATGCGCAGGGATACCTCGCGATCGCGAAAAAATTCCTGAACCCGGCGGAAACGGACCACCTGGCCTTCTCCGCAAAATTCATGACCTACATCATCGGCCTGCGCTTTTTAACAGACCATATCGACGGCGACCATTATTTCAAAACCGGGTTCCCCGGGCACAACCTTCAGCGGGCGAGGGCGCAATTCCAGTTACTGCGCAGCATGGAGGATCATTTTTCTGAGATGCAGGCCATTATAAAACACATCACAGTCCGGGTGCCAATGGGCTGATATTTATTGATGTTATAATCAAATTCGGCTTTAGTGACTAAACGTGTCATCCTTCCATTGTTTGGGATTATTTCTTATATACGTTATAATGTTTTGGCGGGCTTTTTCATTCCTGATAATATGGTCATAAAATCGCGATTGCCACTGGAAAATGGCATGACCGTTTTTGTTACACCAACGTTTCACAGATGATTTGTATTGATTAATGATTACCGATACCGATCCTGCAATTGGTTTACCAAATTGGCTGGCCGGTGGGTCCATGCCATGAGGTGGGTCCATGCCATGGGGTGGGTCCATGCCATGGGGTGGGTCCATGCCATGGGGTGGGTCCATGCCATGGGGTGGGTCCATGCCATGGCATGGACCTATCATCCCATCATCGGTTGTCTGCAGGGACATGCCGCGGCATGTCCCTACACCGCGGCATGTCCCTATACCATGGCATATCCCATCACCGATCAATCCCCCGCCATTGGAACATTCCATTTTACCATTCAACACCAATATCAAATGAACATGATTCGGCATCACCACGTATTCAGAAACCATCGCATGGCTATAATGCAGTTGCACCTCCTCCAATAACATTTCAGCAATACACCCCGTTTCATTCAGGATCATCTCCTCGTTAGAAATCTTTCCGAAATAGTGCTGACGGCCTTTTGTGCAAATGGTAATGAAATATAATCCATCCCGTGAATAATCATATCCTTTTAAACGTAGTGTACGACGATGATGTAATTCGGAAATTTTGTTTTTCATTCTTTAATCGTGTTCAATCATATCAATTCGTATGTCTGATTTTATTTTACCTTGTTGTTGTCGCTGGTATGATGAATATCCAACAATTAAAATATTTTCCTTAATCGGTTATAATGCAAAAGGTAATACATCAATTTCTCTTTTTTTGCGCCTTTGCGCCGTTGCGGTAAAAAACCTCAGCGTTCCAATTGATTTAATTGCTTATTTTGCATACTTATTGATAAAAATACTAACTATGCGCCGGCTTCTATTTGCATGCTTCCTGTTGCTGATTCCCTGTGTTTTCCAGGGTGCCAGCCTTCCTGATTCAACCCTGGTCTCTATTGTTCCAAAACCCGTGATGCTGAAACCCGGGACCGGCCAGTTCCTGATCAACCGGAATACGGTCATCTTGGTCCGCGGAAATGATGCGGAAGTGATGCGCATTGCAAAATTCTTCGCCGACAGGATCAGGTATTGCGGCGGCCCCCTGCTCACGGTAAGGGAAATGACCAAAGATGACAAAACCCTTCCCGCCATGGTCTTTGAAAGGCAATTGCAGCGCCCGGCATTGCGTGAGGAGGGTTATGAACTGAAAATAACGCCGAAACAGGTCCTGCTTACGGGAAAAACCGGCGCAGGCCTCTTTCACGGGGTGCAAACGCTTTTCCAGTTGCTTCCGTCTGAAATTACCAGGCATAATCCACCCATGACTTATAAGGAATGGAGCCTTCCCGCCCTCAGAATAACGGATTATCCAAGATATCCCTACCGCGGAATGCACCTCGATGTTTCCAGGCATTTCTTCCCGAAGGAATTCGTCAAGCGTTACATCGACCTGATTGCGATTTACAAGATGAACACCTTCCACTGGCACCTGACCGACGACAACGGCTGGCGGATCGAGATCAAGAAATACCCGAAACTAATGGAGATCGGCGCGTGGCGCACCGATCATGAGGACCTTCCCTGGCGTGAGCGGCCGGCACAGCAACCGGGCGAACGGGCAACTTACGGCGGTTATTATACCCAGGATGAGATCCGCGACATCGTTCAGTACGCCGCCGACCGCTATGTCACCATCATTCCCGAAATTGAAATGCCGGCCCACTGCGTCGAAGTGCTTGCCGCCTATCCCCGGCTTTCATGCACCGGTGGCCCGTTCACCGTTCCAACCGGCAGCTACTGGCCCAACACCGACATTTTTTGTGCGGGCAATGATTCGGTGTTCACCTTTGTGGAGGACGTTCTCACCGAAGTCATGTCACTTTTTCCTTCCACGTACATCCATGTGGGTGGTGATGAAGCAGATAAAACCAACTGGAAGAAGTGTCCGAAATGCCAGGAAAGGATCAAAATGGAAGGTCTCAAAGATGAAAAAGAACTTCAAAGCTATTTCATTAAACGGATCGAGAAGTTCATCGTTTCGAAAAACCGCAAGATGATAGGATGGGATGAAATTCTCGAGGGGGGACTTGCTCCCGAGGCTACCGTGATGTCGTGGCGTGGCGTGGAAGGCGGCATCGCTGCAGCCAGGCTGGGCCATGATGCCATCATGACCCCCGGTGCGTATTGTTATTTTGACCACTACCAGGCCGACCCATCTTCGGAACCCAAGGCCATCGGCGGATTCACCACGCTGAAAAAGGTCTATTCCTACGAGCCCACCCCGGGCGAACTAAGCGCTGAACAAGCCAAACACATCCTGGGTGCACAGGGCAACCTATGGACCGAGTTCATCCCCACACCGGCACATGCCGAATACATGGCCGTGCCACGCATGATAGCCCTCGCCGAAGTGGTCTGGTCGCCGAAGAGCTCCAGGAACTGGAAAGACTTTCAGCGCCGCATGGCTGCCCAGTACATCCGGCTCGCAAAGATGCAGGTCAACTACAGCAAAGGCTCTTTCAGGGTGGAAGTAAATACGGAATATGATAAAAAATCGAATTCCGTCAGGGTGATCCTTGGCTCCGAGCAGGCCGATGTGCCCATCCGCTACTCGACCGACGGAAATGACCTGAAACCAACATCATCACTATATTCCGGGCCGTTTGAAATAAAAAACAACAGGGTCATCAAAGCAGGGTTGTTTGTGGACGGGAAACTGCAGGAAAAAGCCACCGAAATGCCCTTTATCTTCCATCTTGCCATCGGGAAACCGGTCAGGTATCTCACCGAATATTCCGAACGGTATCCATCCTCGGGGAAAAATGCACTGACCGACGGACTGCGCGGATCTGTCGACCACCGCGATGGTCTCTGGCAGGGCTACCTTGGAAATGACATGAACCTGATCATCGACCTTGGCAAAGAAATGCCCGTTAACGCTGTGCAGGCCAACTTTTTACAAAACGAGCGGAGCTGGATATTTTTGCCGGTGGTGGTCGAATACTCCCTGTCGTCGGACGGCAAAAAGTATCATTCGTTCAACGAGGTTCTGAATCCCGTTTCACCAAAGGAGAGCCAGGTTTTCATCCAGCCTTTCAACTTCCAGTTCCTGGCAAATTCGAAGGCGCGGTACATCAGCGTTAAGGTAAAAAACCTGGGAAAATGTCCGTCATGGCATGAAGGAGCAGGTGAACCCTGCTGGATGTTTGCTGATGAAATCGTGGTCTTCTGATCACACCGTCATGATGTCCTTTTCCTTGACATCAAGAATCTTGTCAACTTTGGCAATGTATTCATCCGTGACTTTCTGAATGTCGACTTCAAGCCTGTCGACCTCATCTTCAGGAACCCCGTCCTTCTTGAGTTTTTTGGCCGTTTCGTTCGCCAGGCGACGGATATTCCGGATGCTGATCTTGGCGTTTTCAGCTTCTGCCCTGGCCTTTTTAACGAGGTCGCGACGACGTTCTTCCGTTAACGGCGGCACCGTGATCCGGAGAATTTCTCCTTCATTTTTCGGGTTGAATCCAAGGTTTGCCGCCTGGATGGCCTTGTCGATCAGGCCGAGCACACTTTTATCCCATGGCTGCACAATGATCTGCCTTCCGTCGGGGGTGCTGATGTTGGCCGTTTGATCGATGGGTGTCATCACCCCGTAATAATCAATCCTTACCCCGTCGAGCATCTGCCCGCTGGCCTTGCCGGCCCGTAGTTTCTGCAGCTCTTTTTCAAGATGCAGAATGGCCAGGTTCATCCCCTCGTTGGCCTCGTCCAGCGTAAACTCAATCTCATCGTTCATATATTCTATAATTAAAGCGTGGTAAATTTAAGAAATGTAAGCAATGTATACAATGTAACCAATGCAGACAATGCAAAAATCAACTTACAACCGTTCCAATTTGTTCCCCGCGCATAAGTTTTAAAAGGTTTCCTTCCCGGTTCATATTAAACACCACGATCGGCATCCTGTTTTCGCGGCAGAGGGTGAAGGCCGTCAGGTCCATGATCTTAAGACCTTTTTGATAGGCTTCATCAAAAGAGAGCGTATCGTATTTTACCGCTGCAGGATCCTTCTCGGGATCGGCAGTATACACGCCGTCAACCCTTGTCCCTTTCAGGATGGCGTCGGCCTCAATTTCAATGGCACGCAATGCGGAGGCGCTGTCGGTTGTAAAGTAAGGATTCCCGGTTCCGGCGGCGATGACCACCACCTGCCCCTTCTCAAGATGCCCGATAGCCTTTCTGCGGCTCATTGCTTCGCATACCGGGTCGATGGCAAGTCCCGACAGCAGTTTAACCTGTATCCCTGTTTTTTCGAGCGCTGCCTGGATGGCCAAGCTGTTGATCACGGTTGCCAGCATTCCCATGTAGTCGCCCTGCACGCGGTCCATCCCTTCAACTGTGCCTGCCAGCCCCCGAAAAATATTTCCGCCGCCGATCACGATGGCCACCTGGACACCGGCGTCCACCACCGATTTAATTTCTTTTGCATAAACGGCAAGCCGCTCCGGGTCAATCCCGTAACCCTGGTTTCCCTCCAGCGCTTCGCCCGAAAGCTTCAAAAGAATACGTTTGAACTTCATGATATTTTAGTTTTGCATTCTATTCATTTACCCCGTGACAGTTCTTATATTTCTTCCCCGTCCCGCATGGGCAGGGGTCGTTCCGTCCCACTTTCTTTTCAACTTTAACCGGCTGTGCCACCGCTTTTTCCTGTGTGTTGGAATTCGACTGCGACAACAGGTCCGACCGTTCTTCTTTCATTCGTGCCCGGTCGAGTTTCCGCGGTGCCTGCGCCTCCTTTACATTTTCAACCTGTATCGGCACATCGGCCTTGATCAGGAAAGAAGTGATCTCCTTGTTCGTGCGCTGCACCATGCTTTTGAAAAGTTCAAACGATTCGAACTTGTAGATAAGCAGGGGATCCTTCTGTTCGTAGGCGGCGTTCTGAACCGACTGCTTGAGGTCATCCATCTCACGCAGGTGTTCCTTCCAGGCATTGTCGATCATGCCGAGCACGATCCCTTTTTCGATGCTGAGAACAACCTCTTTTCCCTTGTCGTCATATGCCCTCTTAAGATTCGCGACGGCCTGCATGGTCTTTAATCCATCCGTTACCGGGATGGCAATGTTCTCATACCGGGTGTCGTTTTCATACACATCCTTGATTACCGGGTAGGTTTTTTGCGCGATATGATCACACTTGGATTTGTAACGCTTATAAATGTAGGCATACAGTTTATCCCCGAGATCGTCGTTGTTGAGCGACCCGAAATCGGATTCCGATATCGGCGAATCCGCGGCAAACTCCTTGAGCAACTCGAGGTTGAAGCTGTGAAAATCGCGCTTCTCCTGTTCATCCAGGACAATGGTTTCGCAAACGTCGTAAATCATGTTGGAAATATCAACGGCAAGGCGGTCTCCAAAGAGTGCGTGGCGTCGCTTTTTGTAAATGGCCTCACGCTGGATGTTCATAACGTCATCATATTCAAGCAACCTCTTGCGAACGCCAAAGTTGTTCTCCTCCACTTTTTTCTGGGCCCGTTCAATTGATTTGGTAATCATCGAATGCTGGATCACTTCGCCGTCCTTGATCCCCATGCGGTCCATGATTTTCGCGATCCGGTCGGAACCGAACATGCGCATGAGATCGTCATCAAGGGAAACAAAGAACTGCGAACTGCCCGGGTCACCCTGCCGTCCGGCACGACCGCGCAACTGCCTGTCGACACGTCGCGACTCGTGGCGTTCCGTGCCGATGATTGCGAGGCCGCCTGCCTGTTTCACACCGGGGCCAAGCTTGATGTCGGTTCCACGACCTGCCATGTTGGTGGCGATGGTCACCGTACCGGCCCGCCCGGCTTCTGCAACGATATCCGCCTCACGTGCATGCAGTTTCGCATTCAGCACATTGTGTGCGACATTTTTCCGTTTGAGCATCCTGCTAAGCAGCTCGGAAGTCTCTACCGAGGTGGTTCCCACGAGGCACGGGCGTCCTTCGGAAACAAGTTTTTCGATTTCGTCGATAACCGCATTGAACTTTTCACGCTTGGTTTTATAAACCAGGTCTTCACGGTCGTCGCGGATGATTTTTTTATTGGTGGGAATAACCACCACGTCGAGCTTATAGATGTCCCAGAGCTCTCCTGCTTCCGTTTCGGCCGTACCAGTCATACCGGAAAGTTTCTTGTACATCCGGAAGTAATTCTGCAGGGTTACCGTTGCGTAGGTCTGGGTGGCGGCTTCGATCTTCACGTTTTCCTTGGCTTCAATGGCCTGGTGCAACCCGTCGGAATAACGGCGGCCCTCGAGGATACGGCCGGTTTGTTCATCGACAATTTTCACCTTGTTGTCCATCACCACGTATTCCACATCCTTTTCAAACAGTGCATACGCTTTAACAAGCTGGTTGACCGTATGAACACGCTCGGTTTTGATGGAATAGTCGCGCATCATGTTATCCTTCTTCTCAATCTTTTCCTCATCTGTAAGATTCTGACGCTCCATTTCGGCAACCAGGGAACCGATGTCGGGAAGTATGTAAAAGGTCGGATCGTCATACGACTGGGTGAGCAGGTCGATGCCAAGATCGCGCAATTCAATGGTATTGTTTTTTTCGTCGATCACAAAATAGAGCTGATCGTCGATGATGTGCATGTTTTTCGCCTGTTCAGCCAGGTAGAAATTCTCGGTTTTGAGCATCAATGCCTTCATGCCCGATTCACTCAGGAATTTTATCAGCGCCTTGTTCTTTGGTAACCCGTGATGGGCGCGCAGCAACTGCTCTCCGGCTCTTTTCATGTGCTCGTCATTCTTCGGATCTTCCGACAGGGACTTTGCCTCGGACAGCAGTTTGGTTACAAGGTTCCGCTGGGCATTGTAAAGCTTCGTGACGTTCGGTTTCAGGTCGTCGAACAGCTGGTTCTCCCCTTTTGGCGTGGGGCCTGAGATGATGAGCGGCGTACGGGCATCATCGATCAGAACGGAGTCAACCTCATCGACGATCGCATAATTGTGCGGCCGCTGAACCATCTCCTCGGGGTTGCTGGTCATGTTGTCGCGCAGGTAATCGAAGCCGAATTCATTGTTGGTGCCATAGGTAATATCGGCAAGATATGCATCCCGGCGCGCCTGGGAATTTGGCTCGTGCCGGTCGATGCAGTCCACCTTCAGTCCGTGGAATTCAAACAGCGTTCCCATCCATTCCGAGTCGCGTTTGGCCAGGTAGTCGTTCACCGTTACAATATGGACGCCTCTGCCCGGCAATGCATTCAGGTACATCGGAAGCGTGGCGACCAGCGTCTTTCCTTCCCCGGTGGCCATTTCGGCGATCTTGCCTTCGTGCAGCACGACCCCGCCGATCAGCTGGCAGTCGTAGTGCACCATGTCCCAGGTAACCATGTTCCCGCCTGCCATCCAGCTGTTGCGGAAACGGGCGGTGTCGCCGTCAATTTCAACATTGGCTTTTTTTGCGGCCAGGTCGCGGTCCGATTGGGTGGCCGAAACTTCGACAAATTCATTTTCGACAAACCTGCGGGCCGTATCTTTCATAACGGCAAAGGCTTCCGGCAGAATCTGCAGAAGGATTTCCTGTGTGAGATCGTATGACTCTTTCTCCAGGCGGTCAAGAACGGCATACAGCTTTTCTTTCTCATCTATTTCTATTTCATCGGAATTGAGCTGGTCCCGTAAATCCCCGATCTCTTTTTCCTTGGCGGCAAGATGCTCCCTTATCCGCTCTTTGAAAGAATAGGTGTATGCACGAAGCTCGTCGTTTGAAACGTTTTTGATCACATCCCAGGCTTCAAGCGCCTTGTCAACAATCGGATTGATCTCCTTGATATCGCGCTGGGATTTATTTCCCAGCATTTTCTTAAAAAAATCGAACATGAGTTGGTCTTATTGCTCCAGTATTTTTTGTAACTCGGTTTCCAGTCCCTCGCTCGGCAGGGGGGCGGGATATTTATAAATGTTCCCTTTTTTGTCGATCAGGACAAACAACGGGTAGGTGCGCACATCATATTCGGTCAGAACTTCCGACTGATCGCCGATATTTACGAACGTCCACACATAATCCTTTTTAAGGTTGATGAAATACAGCATGCTGCTGAAATATTTGTCGGCAGATATACTGACAAAATGAACATTCTCCCGGTACTTGTCGAACAGGGGTTTGATCAGGTCCATTTCCGAAAGGCATCCTTCGCAGTATGTCGTCCAGAAGCAGAGAACCACAGGCTTCCCTTCAAGGCTTTTCAGGGAAAGCTTCTTTTGCTCCCGGTTGAGCAGTTCAAACGGAGGTGCTTTAGTCCCGGGTTTGAGTTTTGTAAGGAAACTGATCATATCCGCCGCCACGGTCCTGTTGTCCGGAAATTTTGTCTTTTCTTTTGCGGCAGTGATCACTGCCAGTACTTCATCCTGGTTGTACGAAGGCATGCTGTGCAGTTCCATCATGCCCTTGAGCATGACCAGTTCGCGCAGTTGCTCTTCTTTTAATATCGTATCGGCGCTCATCGCCTTCATAACGGCCGTGTAAGGATCGTTGCCCCTGAGAAGGGGTGCAAAATCGACCTTCCTGAGTTTATTGGATGATGCCGTGATAAACTTGGAAAAAAAGTTGTTGAAAAACTCCATGTATTCGAGGTTGCGGTACAATACCGGTTTCCCTGTAAAGTATTTACGGGCAAGCTGTGCCTGGTTGTAGTACTGCGTGAGCTGCTCGAGCGATGCAATTTTGTAGGCTGCGTATTCAAGAAAATAGGCGTTCTTCTCAGAACCGAAATTCCGGTTAAGCTGAACCCGGAATGTATCAAGAAGGACTTTATTCCGGTCCCTGTAAAGGGCATTGAAATTCTCCACCAGGAACCCGCTGTATATTGAGTTAAACGCACCTATCAGGGCATTGAGCTCCTGCGGATTCATTTCGGGCATTTCGATCGTCAGGTTCTGGGACTGGATGAACGGATTTACCTCCTTGTAATCATCATAATTCATCCGGGTGATCTGTATGGAATATGTCCTGGACGGTTCCAGGAACATTTCGGCTTTATGAAAATCGATCGAGATAACCGCGCTTACCGTCTCCTGCAGGTTGGCCGACAATGTAAAATGCCCCGTTGAATCGACCTTCGCAGATGCAAGCGGCTTATCCCACATGGTGATAAGGTCTCCCGGCGTTGTCAGCCGGATCATCTTACGCTCCGCCCCCGGCGCCGTGCCGGTGATCACGGTTTTTTGCGCCGATACAATCAATGAGAAGAAAAAGATAATAATTACTGAACCTGAAAACCGCATGTGTAATCGTTTAAATCGTAAATCTGGAATTGCAAAATAGTATCATAAATCCACCCCCTCCGGCACAAACTGACTTACATCTCCCCCGTTGCGTATAATATCCCTGACGATCGAAGAACTCAGCGAAGCATATTCCGGGGCACACAGTAAAAACACCGTCTCCACATCCGGGTACATGAGTTTATTCATCTGGCCGATGCCGCGTTCAAATTCAAAATCAGCAGAGGTCCGCAACCCGCGTAAAATAAAATTTGCCTTTTCGGTCCGGCAATAGTCGATGGTCAACCCGCGGTACGTCGAAATCCGAATCCCCGGTTCGCCGGAAAATAGCTGGTCAAGCCATTTCAGCCTCAGCTCCAGGGGGAAGAACGATTTTTTCTCCCCGTTTTCACCAATGGCGACAATCACCTGGTCAAAAAGGGGAAGGGCTCTTCTGATAACCGACTCATGCCCACGGGTGATCGGGTCAAAGGAGCCGGGGAAGACAGCAATTCGTTGCATTTGTCATTCGTTTGGACCCGCAAAGATAAGAAAAACGTCAGGATTACAAGGTTATTCAAAGGTGAAGGATACCTGGAAAATTTTCGAGCTGACCTTGTCAATGGACTCTGTGTAGATGTTGTTTTCCCGTTTAAGCACATCCATCAGCCCGTACATCATTTTTATTTCCAGTCCGAATTTGAACCACTCGTTGTAAAAATCAAATCCAACCCCGGCCTCGACGTACACATCATTCTGGTTGAATTTAACAATCTTCTCATTGCGGTTTTTCTGCTCGCGTTTTTTTGCCTGGGATGCAAGGTCAAGGGAATACTGGGCCCCGGCGAGCAGGTATGGCCGAAAATTGTTGTAGCGCACCGCTTTATACTTAATTTCAATCGGGAAATTGATGTACGTAGACGGCACTTTCTTGGTAATGGTCACCTGCTGCAGGGGATCCGTGGCCCCTGGCCTGTAGCGGTAGGTTTCAATATTATAGTCGATTGTCCGGTCGCCGAACGACAGCGAAGGTACAAATTGGAGTTCGAAGTGCTTGCCCATCTGCATATTGGCTACGATGCTGATGACAAAACCAGGGATGGGTGTTGAATTGATGCTCAAAACCTTTGCAGAATCAGGCAGCGGAAGGATGTCTGGAAGGAAAGTGGAATCAAAAACATGTGTTGCCAGGTCGGCGATGGGCCTGATGGTCACATAACTCTGGTTTACACCAAGAACGAAGCCGAAATGAAAAATGCTCTCCTGGTCGTAATTGGGCATGTTCAGCACAATCATGCGCTGTCCCCTGCCCGCGAATGGCAGGCACAGGATACCGGAAAGGATGGCAGCGGCAATAAATCGGTTGATCTTCAAAGAGTCGTTGTGATAAAAGTGAAAGATAAACGCAGGAATCAGGGTTTTATTTTTCAGCAAGGTAGATGGAGGCTATTCCCATGCTCAGGCTGATTTGCCGTGCATTTCTCAGGCCAAGTTTCTGAAGGATTCCTAGAAACGGTTTCCCGGAGGGAAAGGCTGCAACAGATTCCGGCAAATAGGAGTACGCCTTGCTGTTACCTGATATCCATCGCCCAAGAACCGGGATAACAAATTTTGAATACACTGAATAAAGCTGTTTCATTGGAAACGATCCGGGATGGGAGAATTCAAGAATGAGCATGGTCCCTCCCGGGCGAAGCACCCGTTTCATTTCAGCCAGTCCCGCCTCCAGATTTTCATAGTTCCTCACCCCGAAAGCAACTGTTACGGCCTCGAACGAGTTGTCGGAAAACGGTATTTTCTCAGCATCGGCACACTGCAGGCTGATGATTCCGGTCAGCCCTTTCTCCTCTATTTTCAGCCGGCCGATTTCAAGCATTTTCTCCGAAATGTCAATCCCTACAATTTTCTGAGGTCCTGAAGATGCTATTTTGATGGCAAGATCGGCCGTTCCGGTGGCGACATCAAGAACCGTTACCGGGTTTTTGCTTTTCAGCAAGCCTACAAGTTTCCTCCGCCATGCCCGGTCAATTCCGAATGATAAAAAATGATTCAAAAAATCATATTTGGGTGAAATGTCGTTAAACATCTCCCGGACTTCCTCTTTTTTTGAAGATTTACTCATACAAACCAATTTGACTGCCCATTGCCGAATTGAAAAACATACATTACCTGCATTGTTTGCATTGCTTGCATTGCTTGCATTTTCTGCATTATTTTCATTCCTTCATTCAATAAAAAAGGGACTATCCAAAATTATCAGATAATCCCCTTTCGCAACAAAAATAAATTATACGCCCAGCTGAAGGCGTTTGAAACCGGTTACGGAAAGATCCTTATCATTGTCGGCGATATACTGGCGGACAGTCTTCTTGGAATCTTTGATAAAATCCTGGTTCAGCAGCGTCATTTCCTTGAAGAACTTCTGCAGTTTTCCCTGGGCGATTTTTTCGACCATCTCTTCGGGTTTGCCTTCCTGGCGTGCCATGTCTTTCCCGATCTCAATTTCGCGGTCGATGACCTCCTGGGTGACATTTTCCTTATCCACTGCAACCGGGCTCATGGCCGCAACCTGCATGGCAAGTTCATGGCCAATTTCCAGGATGTTCGGGGAATCGTGCTTGCTCATCCCGATAACGGTTGCAAGGCGGTTTCCAAAATGGTTGTAGGCAAACACAACGGGTGCCTCGATCACATCATAGTGCGCGATCTGGATCTTTTCGCCGGTCTTGCCGAGCAGTTCATTCAGTTTTTCCTCAACGGTGGTTGTTCCGAGCGACATAGGCATCAGTTCGGCAGCCGAGTGGATACGGTTTGTGATTCCGAGTTCAAGCAAATCCTTGGAAAATTTGATAAATTCTTCAGTTTTGCCAACAAAATCAGTCTCACAATTAACCATGATCACAGCGCCATAAGTTTTGTCTTCGGTTGTATTTGCAACAACAAAACCCTGGTTGGCATCACGATCTGCACGTTTTCCGGCAACTTTCTGGCCTTTTTTACGCAGGTAATCAATGGCTTTATCAAAATCGCCTTCGGTTTCCTGCAGGGCCTTTTTACAATCCATCATCCCTGCACCCGACATTTGGCGCAATTTATTTACATCAGAAGCGGTAATATTCATAGCAATTATCTCTTAAAATAATGTTAGTTTAAAATTCCGGTAGCGAAAAGTAAAATAGTGAAATGGCGAAATAGCGAAATGGCGAAATAAAAATCGTCAATCGTAATTCAACAACCCGTAGCTATTTCTTGTTGCTTCTTCCTGCTGGTTTGCTGATACGCTTGCGAGCAGGTTTGTTTTTATCCTCGGGGGCAGGTTCAAGGCCCTTCATTTTGGCAACCTTGGTATCAACAAAATCCTTTTTCACGATCTTGATGCCGTCTTCGTCAACTTCATCCTCATCGGAATCCATACCATCAGATCCCATTCTGTTTTCGAATTCGTCACCTTCTCCGCGCTCGTCGCTGGCTTCTTTCTTGTCACGGTCAAGTTTTCTTTCCATGAGCCCCTCTTCCATGGCCCTTACCATTGTATCAACAATGAGGGAAATAGACTTTGAGGCATCGTCGTTGGCAGGGATCGGGAAATCGACAGTCCTCGGATCGGAATTGGTATCAACAATTGCGAAGGTGGGGATGTTGAGTTTCTTGGCTTCAGCCAGGGCAATATGCTCCTTCAGGATGTCCACGATAAAAATGGCAGACGGCAGCCTGTTCAGATCGGCGATGGAACCTAAGTTCTTTTCCAGTTTGGCACGTTCGCGGGTGATGGTTAAACGCTCCTTTTTCGAAAGGTTTGTGTAGGAAGGCGAACTCATCAGTTTATCGATGGAGATCATCTTGCGCACAGCCTTGCGGATGGTGGCGAAATTGGTAAGCATGCCGCCCGGCCACCGCTCTGTAACGTAAGGCATGTTGATTCGTTTCACATGCTCTGCCACGATTTCCTTGGCCTGCTTTTTAGTTGCTACAAAAAGCACTTTTTTGCCGGCCTTGGCAATCTGTTTCAGGGCTGCGGCAGCTTCATCAACCTTTGCCATGGTTTTATACAGGTCGATGATGTGGATCCCGTTGCGTTCCATGAAAATATAGGGAGCCATTGCAGGGTTCCATTTGCGGCGCA
>JBAXDH010000084.1:0-16123 GCA_037141055.1 bacterium
CACCAGTTCACCCAATGATTGGAAATCCAGAATGCCCGTTTTAATTCCAGCGGATCTTCGTTTAAATTATAGACAGATTCCCGTTTCTCGTAATTCACCCAGGCATTGTTTTGCCATTGCTCGGCAAGGTAGGCCACCTCATTGCCCGCAGCATCATATGTATAAAACTCCCTGGCATAGTTTTCCCACAATAAACCGCCCTGCCGGCGATGCATCCGCCCTGCCGTCGGGAGTCTATACAGCGACCATCCGGCTCAGCGGAAAAACTGAAGAGATGGTTCGTACGATCAAACTTGTGAATAACAGGTAGTTCTGATTTTTGGAGGGGGAGCACGTGTGTGCTCCCCCTTTTTTACGAATGTGTAATCTTGTGCCTGTTGTGTTTAAATTGTGTATATTGTGATTGATTTATTCCAGGGTCATTGAAAACAATTGGTCCGCTTCTTATTTGCCTTTTCCTGCTTGCTGCGTCGGCCATGGATGCCCAGAATGCGCCCGTGACCATGGTGGCAAACATCACCAATGCCGTTCCCGGAAACTCCGTGGCAGTGCCCGTTACGGTTACCGGGTTTACCAGCATCGGCAGGTTTACCCTTGCCCTGTCATTCGATACGACCCGGGTGCTTTTTGTTTCGGCTGCACTCAATCTATCATTGCCGGGAATGACGATCACCTATTTTCACGCAGGAGCCAACAAAAGAGCAACGCTGGTTCTTAACTGGCAGGGGAGTGCCACCAATTACAACCTGGCCGACGGTTCTTCACTGGCAGACCTTACATTTAAATACATTACCGGCTCCGGGATCATCAAGTGGGATTTTTACTTCGGGTCAGGATGTCAGTACTGGAAGTTTGTCGGAAGCAACCTGACGCTCCTCCCCGACAGCCCCCAGTATCTTTTTTACATCAACGGCGGAATTGCCAACCGCGGTGCCCCTGCTACCTATGCGCCGATCCTCAACGGCGTTGCGCCCGGTGCTTTTTCCGTTCCTGTCACGGTGAATGGTTTTACCGATATCGGAGCCCTCACGCTATACCTGGAGTATGACCCGGACATCATCACCTATCAGAATTCCTTTACAGTAAATGCGGCTTTTGTTTCCTCGTTCCTGGTTGGAAATATCACCGGGACAGGAGGCAAGAAACTGCTGGTGATTCAATGGTATGGCAGTGCGGTGACGCTTGCCAACGGGGCAACCCTTTGTACACTTAACTTCACCCTCCCGGGAACCGGAGGGGGAGGCAGTGCCCTGACTTTTTTTGACAACGGGCCTTCCTGCGAATATTCAACAGGGAGTTCGGATGTACTCATGGACTATCCCGGATCCTCTTATTACCACAACGGAATGGTCGCTCCGCCTGTCAGCGTGTCGGTTTCGCCCTCGGCTGCCACGGTTTGCGCCGGGACTCCGGTAACCTACACGGCCTCCCCTGTGTATGGCGGCACAACCCCGGCCTACCAGTGGAAGGTAAACGGGAACAATACCGGTTCGAACAGCCCGACGCTGGTATATGCACCTGCCACCGGCGATGCCGTCAACTGCACACTCACGTCGAATGCACCATATGTTTCCGGCAACCCGGCCACTTCCAACACGGTTGTCACCTCGGTTACCACATTGCCGGCTGTTACTGCAGGTTTCTCGGCCGACAACCTGTCACCTCCTAAGAATACGACAGTAAGCCTCACGGATTATTCGACCGGAACCCCCATTTCATGGATGTGGACCTTCGACCGGCCGACCATCCAGTTTATAAACGGTACCAGCGCGACCTCTCAGAATCCGCAGGTGCAATTCACCGACGGCGGGCTTTATTCGGTTACGTTGAGTGCCCATAACAGCTGCAATTCCGGCAGCCTCACCAAAACAGGTTACATACGGGCCGGTTTGCCCGGCTTGTGGCTTGGAACTCTTTCGGCCGACTGGACTGTTCCCGGAAACTGGGATAACCAGCTTCTGCCGGATGGCAATACGGATGTGGTGATTCCCTCATCCGCTGTAAACTGGCCTGTGGTTGAGGGAAACCTCATAATTGGCGCACAGTGTCATAATCTCACGCTGAGCGGGTCCTCCAGCAGGATGACCGTCAACGGTAATCTCACAATTTTACCATAAATCACGATTGAACTACATGAAAGCAAGGTTTAATTCGACGTTTATCTTTTTCCTGGCGTTCTGCCTGATCGCCTTTCTGCACATTTCATCATCCACGGCACAAAATGCCCCGGTTACGACTATTGCGACTGTTGCCGGTGCGTTGCCCGGTCAGGTGGATGTTCCGATAACCGTTACGGGGTTTAACAACATCGGCGCAATCTCCCTGGTGTTTGATTACCAGTATGCCGGCTTGCATTTTCTGCAGGGAATCCCAAATGCATTGCTGGGAGGTTTTGCCATCGGCGATCAGGACCTGGGCAACGGGAAGCACCGCGTTACCATGGGCTGGTTTGGCTCCGGCCTGACACTCCCCAACGGATCGGTGATCATGACTGTAAGATTTACCTTTATCAGCGGTATAACCGCCCTCGAATTTTATGACAACGGCCCTTCCTGCGAATATGCCGATGCCAGTTACAATGTGCTGAATGACATTCCGCAGAGTTCATATTACCTGAATGGCACCGTATGCGGTGCTGTTGCCGGCCCCGGCACCATTACGGGCGATGCATCCGTTTGCCTTGGCACGGCCGGAGTAAGTTACAGCGTGGCCCCGGTAGCCAACGCAACAAATTATGCATGGACCGTGCCCTCCGGAGCCACCATTGTGAGCGGGAACAGCACAAATTCCATCACTGTCGATTTTTCCATGGCCGCCGTTTCGGGAAACATCACGGCAACTGGTTCAAACATTTGCGGCAATGGCCCCTCTTCGCAGCTTGCAGTGGTGGTCAATCCCCTGCCCGTCGCCAATGCCGGCAACGACGTGACCATTCCCTATGGCACCAGCACCACCCTGAATGCCGCATCGGGCGGAAGTGGCTCCTTCGGTTACCACTGGTCGCCCGAGGCAATGCTGGTCAACCCCAACCTGCAGAATCCGCAAACAGTCAACCTCACTTCAACAACCGTATTCACGCTTACTGTCACCAATCTGGCCACTTTGTGCGTTAACACCGATGAAGTGATAGTCGCCATTTCCGGCGGACCCCTCAACGCAAATCCTGCGGCCATCCCCGGCGTTATTTGCCGCGGCACATCCGCGCAGCTGTTTGCCAATGCCGGCGGAGGATCGGGCAACTACACCTATACCTGGACATGCACGCCTCCGGGCACCCCGCCGTGGACTTCAACCCTGGCCAACCCGGTTGTAACGCCGGATTCATCAAAAGTTTATCATGTATCGCTTCACGACGGATTCAGCACCGTTCAGGGCTCAACCCCACTCACTGTTTACCAGTTGCCAACAGCCACCATCCTTGGAGGTGACACCCTTTGCGGAGCAGGCAATTCAACGATACTCACAGTCAATCTTACAGGAACCCCGCCCTGGTCGTTTTACTATTCAAACGGCATCACAACCTGGTTCAACCCGGCACAATACACCACGCCGTTTACCATTGTTGCCACCGAACCGGGGAGTTACAGCGTACTTGCAGTATCCGATGTTCATTGTACCGGAACAACCTACGGATCGGCAGTCGTGGCAGTATTTCCTGTTCCCCCGACCCCGGCAATTTCGATCAACGGCAGTGAACTGTTTTCCTCGGGCTGTTGCGGGAACCGCTGGTACAGGGATGGAGTCATTATTCCCGGGGCAACCGGCCAAAGCTACACCCCGGTCGCCACCGCCCATTATTATGATATCGTAACCGTGAACGGCTGTGCTTCCGATACGTCGAACACCATCTATTTCCTCATGGCGGGAGTCGGAAGGCACACGGGCGGCAATTTTTCGGTGGAGCCAAACCCGGCTGCAGATTTTATCAGGGTTAAATCATTTTCACCTGCACCTTCCGTGGAGGAAATCAGGATTTACAACATCACAGGGAAACAGGACGCATCTTTCCCGGTTGATCCTGCGGCGGCAGATAAAGAGATATTGCTTGACATTCAACAACTTTCGCCGGGGTTGTATTTCCTGGCAATTATTACGAAATCGGGACAAACAGTTGTGAAACTGATGGTACAGTAAGTATATAATTTGTGAATAATACAGGCTGTGACTATTTAACTTTTGATGCACAATGATAACAATAAGGTTATGAAAAATATAATATCCCCGAAGTTTTTTCTGGTCACTTTGGTCCTGCTGCTTTCAGCGCCACTTGCGCATGCAGTGATTTACTATTCCAGTGCGACCGGATCTCCCACAACGCTTACCCTCTGGTGGACCGCAACAAACGGAACCGGAACCAACCCGGCAAATTTCACTACGGCAGGGGATGTTTTTACCATTCAGAACACCCATATCATGACGACAACGGCAAACTGGACCGTTACCGGGACAGTAGTGGTTGAAAATGGCGGAAGACTTGCCGCAACATCAACAGGCACAACCCTGAGTTTTGGAGCCTTCACGATCAATGCAGGCGGAATTGTAACCATCAATCGGCCCCTTACAGTCACGGGCGCAACCAATATTTCGGGCACCATCAATTTTGCATCTACCAGCGGCACCGCCCGGGCAATAACATTAACCGGTGATGTGACACTGAACAGTGGTGCCGTGTGGACAACACCTGCCACCGGGAACGGGGCGACCAACACCTATAATTTCGGGGGGAATTTTACGAACAATGCCTTCTCATTCAATGATCTTGGAACAGGTGTGCACACATTCAGCGGAGCAACCAAAGCGATCAGCGGGGCAACCATCACCTCCATCGGCAGTGTTGCCATAACAGGAACTCTTACCAACTCCGGCACTCTGACTGTAAGAACTGCTTTATCGGGAGCCGGAGCATTAACAAATGGAAACGGTACAACAGGAACGCTGAATATCGGGGGTACGGCAACCGTAACAACCCTGACGGCCACCGCTGCAAATAACCTGGTAAATTATACCGGTGTTGCGCAAACTGCAAAAGTGACCACCTATAACAACCTGACCCTGTCAGGTTCCCTTGTCAAAACATTTGCCACAACGCCCACGGTTAACGGTGTGCTTTCTCTGGAAGGCACGGCAACGGTTGTTGTAACCACCGGTGTGGTTACCTACGGCTCAGCCGCAACGCTTCAGTACAATACTGCCACGGCAAGAACCGCCACTGCGGAAGAATGGATTACGCCATTTGCAGGTTCAGGTGGAATCATCATAAAAACAGGTGCCATCACAACCCCGGGTGCCGTTCAAATCGGGAACAACACCAGTGTCAGCCTGAATATCAACAGCGGGGCAACGCTTACGCCGGGGGCAAATCTTCTGACCTTTCACGGAGATTTCATAAACGCCGGAACATTAACCAGCGGAACAGGAGGTGTTACCATCGCAGGTACAACGGCCACCCAGTCGATCGCCGGTTTTACCACAACAGGCACGGTCAGTTTAACAAAATCTGCAGGTAATGCAACTTTCCAGGGCAATGTGAATGGCGGTCCGCTCACAATTAACGGTTCGGGAACGGGTACATTGAACCTGGGCGCAGGGTTGACCCATACGTTTACGGGTGATGTGAATTTCCTTGGAGGGTCACTCAACGGAGGCAGCAGCATTCTCAACGAAACAAATTTAAGTTCAACGGCATTCAACGGCAATACCAGCCTGTTTACAGCAGGAACAAGTACAGTTAATTTTGCAGGGAGTTCCCAATCTATTGCAGGCACAGGGACCCCGACATTTTATAATTTGACCGTATCTAATACCTCAACAAAAACGTTTACCAACATTCCTGCAGTGATTGGAGTGTTTTCCATTGAAGGAACAGCGACCGTTTCTGCAGCGCCAACCTACGGATCAGGAGCAACTTTGCAATACAATACTGCTACTCCGAGAGCAGCAGGACCCGAATGGATCACGCCGTTCGTGGCATCAGGAGGAGTGGTGATAGCCAATGCCGGAACCATTGCAATGAATGCGGACAAAGTGTTCAATTCCACAGCACCGCTCACCGTGAACAGCGGGGCAACGCTGTCAATGTCGACCTTTCTGCTTACCCTGAACGGGAACTTCATCAACAACGGTGGAACGGCAAGCGGCACCACCGGCGGAGTTACAATAGCCGGAACGGCAACGCAGAGCATCGGAGCCTATACCACCACCGGGACTGTTTCAATGACCAAAACCGGCGGGACTGCCACATTTACAGGAAATACCAACGGGGCCGGGTTAACCATTAACGGAACTGGTGGCACATTGAACATGGGAGTCGGACTGACGCATACCTTTACCGGGGTGGTTACGCTTACCGCAGGAAGCTTAAACGGCGGGAGCAGCTCCCTCAACGAAAATGCCGTGAGTGCCACAGCCTGGAACGGCACCGGCAGTGTGTTTACAGCAGCCTCCGGCACCGTTAACTTTGGTGCGGCAGGGAACCAGACCATTGCAGCCAATTCTTCATTTTTCAACCTTGCTTTCTCCGGTTCGGGAAATAAAACATTATCCAATGCCACAACCATCGTGGCCAATATGTCGATTACCGGGGCGGTGGCTGATTTGGGAAGTATTACCACGCATGCTTCAAATTCGCTTACACTTGGCGGAACAGCACAGCTTACCGGATCGTGGGGATCCACTGCCTCCACTGCAACACATCAAAACAATACCTATTTTTTGTCCACAGCCACCGGAATGCTGAATGTCAGTTGCATTGCGCCTGCAGCTCCCGTGAGCGGCGGTAATCAGATCATCTGTTCCGGTGAGACAATTCCCGCGCTTACTGTCACAGTAGGGGGCGCCGGAGAAACTGCTTACTGGTATGATCAGGCAAGCGGCGGAGCACTGCTTGCATCAGCCACACTGACTTATACACCAGCCTCAGCCGGAACCTATTATGCAGGAGCGAGAACCATTGTAACCGGCTGTGCCAGTGCCTCACGGACTGCTGTCACCTTAAACGTCAATCCCCTTCCGGCGGTGCTTTCACTGACAGGCAGCGCCATATGCACCAGTCCGGGCGGAAACGGTACGATCACATCAACAACTTCCGTTGCCGGGATAAATTATCAGCTCTACAATGCTGGCAATGGCGCCCAGGGATCAGCCCAGGCCGGAACGGGTTCAGGTTTAACATGGACCACCCTGGCTGCAGGCACCGGTTACTATGTAAAAGGAACCAATGCCACAACAGGTTGTAATTCCACCAGCAGTACCGTAAATATTTCCACAAATCCCGATCCGGTGGCGCTTGTCTTAACGGGAAGCACCATTTGTACAACTCCGGGCGGAGACGGAACCATCACATCATCCACCTCCGTGACCGGCATCAACTACCAGTTGTACAATGGCAGCAATGCCGCCGTTCAGTCGCCGCAAGCGGGAACGGGGTCTTCTCTTGAATGGTTCACCCTGGCTGCAGGAACCGGTTACTATGTAAAAGGAACAAACGCAACAACTTCCTGCGTTTCTTCATCCAGCAACACCGTTGACGTGGCAACCGTCGCGAATCCGCTGGCCCTCGTGCTGACCGGCAGCGCGATTTGCGTGTCACCCGGCACCAATGGCACGATTACCTCGTCAACCTCGGTGACAGGGGTCAATTACCAGTTGTTTGACAATACCGATACGGAAGTAGGGACACCGCTGCCGGGAACAGGTTCCGGCCTTACCTGGACGAGCCTGCCAATCTCCACCGGGTATTATGTCCTGGGAACAAATTCCACAACCTTGTGTGTTTCAGGCAGCAGCAACCTGGTTGATGTTGCCACAACTCCCAACCCGACCATCACCAGTTCTGCAACCGCCACGGCACTCTGTTTCAGCGCAGGTTCGCAGAGTTCGGCACTGGCATATACGGCAGTAACCAATTCCCCGACAACCTATACCATCACATGGAATGCCGCTGCCCATACCGCCGGACTGGTGGATGTCACTTCCACATCGTTACCGGCCGCACCAAACTCGTTGCCTCTGCCCGTTGCGGCAGGTGTGGCAGCAGGTACATATACAGGCACCCTGAATGTCTTCAGCGGCAGTTGTTCCAATGCAGGCAATTCATTTACCATGGCAATTAATTCAGCACCCGCGGCCCCGACAGGAAGTGCAACGCAGATTTTCTGCAGCGGCGCTACAGTGTTAAACCTTTCGGCTACAGGCACATCCGTATTATGGTATGCAGCAGCAAGCGGAGGGTCTGCCCTGGCAACTTCAACGGCACTGGTAAATGGAACCCATTATTACGCAAGCCAGACGGTGAGCGGATGCGAAAGCTCCAGCCGGCTGAATGTGACCGTGATTGTCGTGAGTGCCGGTTCATGGATCGGGACAACCGGTACAAACTGGTTCACCACGACCAACTGGTGCGGCGGAGCCATCCCTCTCTCTTCCACCAATGTAACCATTGCTGCCGGGTTGACAAATTATCCCTCCATCGGAACAACCGGGGCGGTGTGCAACAATATTACGATCGAATCGGGAGCTTCACTTACCATCACCGGATCAAACACGCTGACCGTTTCCGGCAGCTGGACAAACAACGGAACTTTCACGGCAAACAGTTCAACCGTCGATTTCACCGGATCGGGAACTGCCAGTATCGGAGCCTGTAATTTCAGCAACGTCACGTTCAGCGGTTCGGGAACCAAAACGGCCACAGGGATTTTGACAATTGCAGGCAATGTGAGCATCTCCAACAATTTCACGCCAGGCTCCTTCACCCATACCGTTGGCGGGAACTGGACAAACAGCGGAACATTCACGGCTGCCGGCTCAACCATCGATTTTAACGGTTCCGGCACCGGGAGCATCGGCGCCGGCAATTTCAACAATGTCACGTTCAGCGGTGCAGGTGTGAAAACTGCCGCCGGCGCACTGGCGGTTGCCGGGAATGTGAGCATCACCAACAACTTCACGGCAGGATCATTCACCCACACCGTCGGCGGCAACTGGACCAAAAGCGGAACGTTCGCGGCCACCGGATCCACCATCGATTTCAACGGCTCGGGCGCCGGAAATATCGGCGCCGGCAATTTCAACAACATTATATTCAGCGGCGCGGGAGTGAAAACTGCTGCCGGAATTTTGACAATTGCAGGAAATACAATAATCTCGGTTAATTTCAGTGCCGGCAGTTACACCCACTCCCTCCAGGGAAGCTGGACCAACAACGGTACATTTACTTCAAACACCAGCACTGTTAATTTTATCGGGGCCTCTGCAAAAAGCATTGGCGGCTCCTCGTCTACCACCTTCAACAACATGATTCAGGCCGGGATCGGAGAAATCACCCTTGGCATTGCAACTTCGGTATCCGGTACCTTAACCCTTACGACAGGCCTGGTAACCCTCGGAACCTACAACCTCACGACAGGAGCGATCACCGGGGGCAGTGCTTCAGCTTTCGTAAAAACAAACAGCACCGGGCGGCTGAAACAGACTGTCGCCGGGGCAGGAGGTTCAAAAACCTACCCTGTTGGCAATTCGGCGTACAACCCGATAACCGTTCAATACAATGATCTGAGTGTTTCCGACATCTTTTCCATCCGGGTGGCAGACGGTGCGATTACCAACGCAAACAGTTCAAAAACCGTTAGCCGGAAATGGTTCCTTGTCAAGGATGCCGCGGGATCAGCAGATCTGACATTGACGATGACCTATAACACCGGGGAAGAGGGGACCGGTTTCAGTAACTCAATAACCCCCAAAATAGGGTATTTCGATGGATCTTCATGGGCATACAGGACTATCACATCCGGCTCGGGTACCACCACATTCGTCGCTACAGGGTCGGCTCCCGATTTCTCCAGCGCGACCGGTTTTTTTGCCCTGGGGAGCGACAACGCATTCAATGCAAGCAAATTTGCGGTAACCAGCCTGAACCCGGTAAACCCTTCCGTCGGAATCGCGAATACCGATATCACGGTGCAGTCTCAGAACAGCAACAGCGTACCGACAATGGTGGGAAGCGCCACGGGCTTCTCCCTGTCAGCCGCCAATACGACCATGTCGACGGTTCCTTCCGGCACGATCAGTCAGTACGGCTATCAGACCGTGATCCCGTCAATTACATTTACGACATCCACCTACAATACCGGGACATCGTCATACAACCACAATGCAACCTTAACCGCCACCCAGACTTCGGGCGAAAGTCTTTCAGCCGGGACCAGTGCGGTATTTGACGTTTATGAAGGAACCATTTATGAACCGGTGGCAAATGAAAACTGGGATGCAACCAACGGGTGGAAAAAAAGCAAGGACGGCGGTTCTACCTGGACAAATCCCGCAACACTGCCGGCCGGCAACGATTTTGCCACCAACGACCTGATCCGCGTCCCGGTAGGGATTACCCTCACCGCCAACGTAACCGCTTCGTTCTATTCCATGCTGATATACGGTACCGTTGATGTCAGTTCATCGGGAGCCCTTACGCTGAACCATTCCAGTTACAGCGATTACAACATCCATGTTCAGGAGGGTACTTTGAAGAATTCAGGCGGAACCCTGACGAATAATAATGGCAGCTATCCCACGGAATTATTTGAAATTCATGGAGGTACCTATCAGCACGCCATGAACGGGGGAAGCATCCCGGTGTGTTCGTGGTCTACCGCCACCAGTGCATCAACCTGCCTGGTTACCGGCATCACATCTGCGGCATTGACTTCGGGATTGAATCAAACCTTTGAAAATTTCACCTGGAACAATGCATCGCAGTCCGCAACCCAGAATTTAAGCGCCGATATGACCGTAACCGGGGCGCTCACCCTTACGGCAGGGAAAATAACCACGGGGGCTTATTATGTCATCGTCGGGCTGAACGGTACAGCGTCCAATTCAGGAGCCGGGTACATCAGCGGTAACCTGCGAAGGTACGTATCAGGCGCAGTAACAACGGGAGAATTCCCGGTAGGGGATGCAAATGCGTACGCCCCTTTCTCCATCTCATGCACCGGAACGCCTACCGGGAACGGGTACATCGATGTTTCAACCGGTGCGGCCCAGCCGCCTTTTGCTTCCGGGTTGAGCCAGTCGAAGTACATCAACCGGAAGTGGACGATATCCAACAACGGGGTAACCGGCATCACGGCCTACAGCCCGGCGTGCACCTTCGTGGATGCCGACAAGGTTGGCAGCCCCACCACCGGTTCGCTCAGGTTGCGTAAACTTACTTCCGGCACCTGGTATACAACCAACGGATCAACAGCAACAAATACCATTACCGCCACAGGATTGTCGACGGCCGGCCTGACGGCCACCTCCGATTTTTATGTTGGTGAAGACGACTGCAGCTCTGCGAATGCCGTCTGGCTGGGCAGCACCAGCACTGACTGGAATACCGCCACCAACTGGTGCAGCGGTTTGGTTCCGGCAGCCACAACCGATGTCACGATTCCATCCTCACCGGCCAGGCAGCCGGTTGTTGGTTCCGCAGGCGGGGCCTGCAAAAGTATTACCATACAGGGTGGCGCCAGCCTGGGTTTTTCGGGTGCCTACACCCTGGATGTGCATGCGGCATGGTCCAACAGCGGCACGTTTACTGCGGGAACCGGAACCGTTTCCTTTACCGGGTCTGCTGCCCAGACGATTACCGGAGCAACTGCGTTCAACAACCTCACCATTGACAATGGAACCGGGGTGACTGCTGCGAATGATATCACTGTAACCGGGAACCTGGCGCTCACCAGCGCGAATCCCGATGCCACGCACGGCACCCTCGACATGGCAACCTATACGCTCAGCATGCCCGGCGCATCGGCAGGCGTGACGGGCACCGGCGATGTGACCGGTATCGTGAAACGCCACCATACTTTTACGCCCAACATTCAATACCAGTTCGGAAGCCAGTATACATCGCTTAATTTTTTAAATACCGGAACCCAGCCCGATGAAATAAGTTGTAAGATAACGATCGGGGCTGCACCGTCATGGAAGGCAGGCGCGGTTAAAAGAGTTTACAGTTTTGCACAGACAGGTGCCAGCGGAACGGATGAAGTGACAGTCAACCTGCAGTATCTTCCGGGAGAAATACAAAGCAACACCGAAGCGAAACTGGTTTTGTGGGACAACATTTCGGGATCCGGGGAAGAACACGGAAAAACAAACAACAGCACCACGAATCACTGGGTTGGTCTGTCCGGATTTAACATTGCGTATGTGGCACCGGCAACCCTTGACAACTCTCAATGGGGGCTGGCTGATTATACAACCGTCAAAAATGCATGGACCGGGGCAAGCACTACCGACTGGAATTTGCTGAACAACTGGTCGGGAGGGCATGTGCCGTATGCAACGGACGATGTTTTGATACCGGATGTTTCATCGGGGTCAAACAGGTTTCCTGTCCTGTCTTCAAATGTCGAAGTCAAGACAATTGAAATAGCTGCAGGCGCCACGCTTACTGCGGGTACCTACAACATGGCCGTCAATGGGTATCAGAATGCATGGCAGAATAACGGGACGTTCGTTCCCGGAACAGGAACCGCCCCCCTGCATTCAACGGTGAGTTTTACGCATGGCATCCTGGCGGATGTTGTGACCGTTTCGGGTACAACACAGTTTAACAACCTTGGCATCTCTCCAAATACCTTCATCAAACCGGGTACGGGCTGCGTTACCAGGGTTTCAGGTGACGTTAGCGGTGATCTCAGCAGCATTGTCGATTTGTCTGCGCTAGGGACCACGGTGGAGTATAATGGAACGGGCACTCAATATATTGTTAACCCTTCAACCATCGGATACGGGTACACAGGATATTACAATTTAATTTTCAGCGGTGCAGGAACCAAGATACTTGTCAGCGACCTCGACATTTCCGGCGATTTTACCAATAACGCAACCTTTGATGTCAACGGAGGTACTGTTTCATTTATCGGCACAGCAGTTCAGACGATCAGCGGGAGTGTGGCCCCGGTATTCGATAACCTAACCATCAGCAATGCCGCGGGAGTTTCCTCTGCCATCGATTTCACCGTAAACGGAACACTTTACCTGCAAAGCGGGAATCCCCCGTCGCTCGACAGGGGAACACTGGCCATGGACGCCGGAAAAATCCTGAACCTGGGTGTTGATGCCGTAACGACTGGCACCAGCGATGTTTCAGGAATTATCAAACGGACAAATACTTTTTTGACAAGCACCTTTTATTCCTTTGGCAATGCGAACCAGGGGCTGCTGTTCCCTGTTACTTCAGGGCAAACGCTGCCCACCTCTCTGACCATGAAGGTTACGGTCGGAACGGCTCCCTGCTGGGGGACCTCCTGTGCCGATAATCCGGCAAACGTGACCAGGAGATCGTATGAACTGGCACAAACTGGAGGATTGGCTACCAAGGCAATCCTGCGGCTCAATTACCAGGATAATGAACTGGCAAGCGGGGTCAATGAAAGTCTCCTGTCGGTATGGAGCTATATCAGTCCGACGGTTACGGACAGAGGATGGTCGAATTACGATATAGATCTGAATTATATCTCAATATCCGAATTCAATGTTGGCACATATACGTCAACGATAGGCAGCCTGCAGGCGGGAATCGCCCCCACTTCTTCGGTAGCAAAAACCTGGAACGGGAGTGTTAGCACTGACTGGAATACTGCCACCAACTGGACTCCCAACGGAGTGCCGGCCTCGACCCTGGGCGTGGTGATACCGGATGCAAACACCACAAGTAATCAACCCACATTGCCTGCTTACGGATCAGCCCAGGCAACCTGCCAGTACCTGATCATCGAATCCAACGGAGTGCTCAATTCAGGAGCAGGTGACAATGCCGTTATTACCATCGTTGACGGGATCATCGGAAATGCATGGGCCTGTGAGCCGGGCGGAACGTTCAATGCGGGGAACAGCACTGTTTTATTTTCTCTCAGCAGCCCTGCGGATGTTGCATCAGTGAGCGGAAGTGCTGATTTTTATAATGTTACCATTGATGCAGCCAGCAAATTGAGACCCGCTGCCGGAAGTTACATGGGTATTGCAGGCACCCTGACCAACAACGGAACTTTTTCGGCTGCGACGAACGAAAATACCATCGAATTCAAGGGAAGCGGCACGCAGGTCATTCCCAATCCGAACGGCGGCCAGGCCGGATATCACAACCTGGTATTGAGTGGTTCCGGAACGAAAACGCTGCCGTCGACACTGAATATTGTGGATGAGTTCACCAACAATGCAACCGGAACCGTCAGCAGTGCGGTAACGGCCGTTTTTGACGGCATTGTGTACGGGCAGGCCATCAGCGGCACGACCCCTACAACGTTCACAAACCTCACCATCAACAACATATACGGACTGACCCTGAACGGAGTCGATTTGCAGGTTGACGGTACCCTGACTTTTACAGCAGGGAAAATCACCACCGGCGCAAACCGCCTGATTGTCGGAAGCAGTACTGCCTGCACTGCAGGCACGGTGAGCGGTGCCGGTGCCGGCAAATATGTATCCGGCAATTTGAGGAGGTACGTGCCTGTCGCCGCTGCTCCAACGGTTACATACGATGTTGGCGATGACGCTGATTACACACCAGTTTCCGTGGCCTTCGCAGGTTCTGTTTCGGCATGCGGATACCTCGATGTTTCAACGGTCGCTTCACAGCCGCCGTTTGCCTCAGGTTTGAGCCAGACGAAATATGTCGACCGTAAATGGACGGTCAGCAACACCGGGGTGGCCGGATTTACCTCATTCAGTCCGACATTCACGTTTGTTACCTCAGACATTATGGGTGGGGCCACCACCTCTGCGCTGGTAATCGGCAAACTCGACGGCACAACATGGTCGAACACCACCACCGGAACCAGGACTGCCACCTCCACTCAATGCACCGGGTTGACAAGTTTCAGCGATTTTTACATCGGTGAAAGCGATTGCAGCCCGACCAACGCGATCTGGCTGGGCAGCACCAGCACCGACTGGAACACTGCAACCAACTGGTGCAGCGGTTCCGTGCCTGTGTCAACGACAAATGTCACCATACCATCGTCGCCGGTAAACCAGCCGGTCATCGGATCGGCCGGGGGAACGTGCAACAACATTACCATTCAAAGCGGTGCCACACTGTCCATCTCAGGCACCTATACGATGGAAGTGAAGGCAAACTGGACAAACAGCGGCACCTTTACCGCAGGAACGGGGATCGTCTCTTTTTCCGGTTCCTCTGCACAAACCATCGGAGGGGCAACTACCTTCGCAACACTTAAAGTGAACAACGCAGCCGGGGTAACGCCCGGCGCAGCCATCAGCACGGGCAGTTTAACCATCGGTGATGTTACGTCAAACAGCCTGTTCAGCGACGGGGGATACCAGGTAACAGCTACCGGCACCCTCAGTCTTGTATCAGGTACACTCAGGATAGGAACCGGTGCTTCGGCAACCGCGTATCCGTCATTTGCAACCAATACCATTGCATCAGGCGCGACGGTCGACTATGGATCTGCGTCACTGCAAACGATCGCCGCCATGAATTATGGAAACCTGTCGAATTCTGGGAATGGGAACCGCACCCTTGCCCCGTCAGGAACCATCGGGATATCCGGCGCTTTCACCCCCGGCACAGGAAGCTACGCAGTTTCCGGCAGCACGGTTGATTTTAACGCAGCGGCCTCGCAAACCGTGAACGGCATGATCTATAACAACCTTACCATCAGCGGGTCTGGGAACAATAACAAGGCGGCAAACGGCAACATCACCGTTAACGGCATTTTGAATCTAAGCAGCGCCAACTATTCCGATACACACGGTGCGCTGCACATGGGACAGACTCCCGACCTGAATGAATACATCCTATACATGGGGGCCGGTGCAACAACCACTGGCAATGGAGATGTAAGCGGATTTGTAAACCGGTCCTCGTTTTTGTTAAACACAGATTATAGCTTCGGGAACCAGTTCACCATCATGAAATTCACCGTGGAGCCTTTGCCAACTTCAGTGACCGTGGAACTATACCTGACTTCCTCAGATATTCCATGGAAACCCAATGCGATTCACCGGTATTACGATGTTACCCGAACAGGGGGATCTGCTGCAACAAGGTTGAGATTTAACGTTCATTACCTTGAATCTGAACTCAATGGCGCCACCGAAGGCAATC
>JBAXDH010000085.1:0-15842 GCA_037141055.1 bacterium
TATAAATGACGCCTGAATCACTGATGACAAAGCCGGTTGAATCATCGATGAAGCAGCCGGAGACAAGGTTTTGACCGCCCCCTGAATGAACAGTCTGCCATTGTGCAAAGAGGGTGATATGCAGGAAAAGCAGAAAAACAGACAACAAGGATTTCATAGGCAGTTATTTAACACAAGTATGGTTACCAGAAATCAATTATCGCTTGATAAATTTCCCCGTCATCACCTGGTCATTGTTCATGATCACCAGGATATATAACCCGGGGATAAGTCCTGAAACGTCAACATCCATGCATTTGTCAGAAAGATTCAATTGCAGCAATCTTTTACCATCCGGTGAAAGAATTTCAGCCTTGAAATCCGTACCCCGTGCATCTCCTGATTCAATGAACAACCTGCCATCGGCCGGATTCGGATAGATGCTGATCCCGGAAACCGTGTTTTGACCGATTCCGGCCGGCTGAAAGTCGATGATGTTTGACAGCGGATCTTTCCCGGTTGGCGGGCCGGAGCCACATGGAACAGAACACACAGCTTTGACAAGATAACCGGTTTTCTGGGTGGGTGTGGCACCCGCGGGAAACTCAAGGATATTCCCCGCCACCGATCCCAAAGTCTGCCATTGACCGTTCAAACTCTTCCGGTAAGTTATGTAATGGTCAACTATGGATCCGACATACGGCGACCACCGGAGAAAATGTCCGCCAATATCGTCGAAAACTAGTTCGAGGAACATGGTTTGGTGCATTGAACTTTTCAGGGATTCGCTTCCAAGCGAATCGGTTGAGGAAACCGAATAACCTGCAGCGCCTGACGATGGGGTCGAGGTGAGATCGGAATAAACACTGGCCTGGCCGGCCGGAACCTCCGCAATTTTCAGGCGCTCCGTGCTTCCGGGCAATTGCCGGTAAATGTTGTACCGATCGCCAGGCATCGCACCGGTCGTATCCCATGATATCACGTTTAGCCGGCTGGAAGAATCACAGGTAACCCTGCAGATTGCAGGAGCCTCACGAAATGTTTTAAGTAAAATTCCACCGGATGCGAAGATAAACCCAACGCCTCCATTGACAAATTGTACCCTTTTGAGATCGGCGGAAACCGGCGATGATACCACCTCCCACGAATTCCCGCCATCGGAAGTGCGGATGATGCGGCCGTTGTTGCCAACCGCAGTCCCGGAAAGATCACCGGTAAAAAAGAGCGAATTCAATGCCGACCCTGACGGGGTGGCGGTTGCCGTCCAGTTAAGACCGCCATTTGTGGTTTTGTAGATGATGTTATCCGGTTTAAGCAAATATCCGGTGGCTTCCGAAGGGAACTGGATGGCGGTAACATTCCCCGAAACAATGTCAATCACGCTCCAGGTTGCGCCCCAATCGCCGGTGCGTTCGAAAACACTGCCATGACTGATAAAACCGGTGCTGTCGTTGATGAAATACATGGAATTGAAGGATGTTCCCGCGGGAAAGAGCCGGATGGTATCATAAAAACCGTTCCGGAAGCGCAACAGGAAGCTGCCGGCATCGGGAACCGTATCAGAGCCAAGAATCCAGGCCGTTCCGGGGGAAGAAAAACAGGCAAGGAGCGGGTTGACGGGTTGCGTCATCGGTTCAAAATAAACCCCGTTGAGCGTGCGGAAGAGTGCCCGGTTGCACACCGCGTTGCCTTTCAGGATGAACCATCCGACCGTGTCGTTCAGAAAAGAGAGGTTGATGATCTGGGAAGCAGCGGAATCCGTTCCCCCGCACTGGTAATCAAACATGACGGAACTTCCTGTCCAGCAGTCACCTGTCATCTCCATCATACTTTCCGACGTGCCCGGAACCGGCGACGAAACAGTGAATCCCGCGAACCCTTTGACGGGTGAGATCATGCATACATCATGACAGATACGCCTGTACGGATCAGGATTCCATGACGGAGTTCCCAGGGTATCGACGATGCCCCACTGGGAGAAGGAGATCAACGGTACCATCAGCATCAACAGTAAAAAAGGAGTTTTCATCGCCACAGGCTTGGGAGATGTAAAGATAATTGAATCGGCAAGGAAATCAACTTGAACCCGGGCAAGGTCTCCAGTTCTACCGTGCATAAATCAAAACCTTATCATGTTCAATAAATGGACGGATGTGTTTTGAAATTCCATTTGCTGATACCAGATCGACCTTTTTATTCAGAATGGATTCCAAATCAATTTTCATCTGAACGAACTCCAGCCCGATCGGTTTTGTGTAATCCAATTCAACTAAAATGTCAACATCACTTTCAGGTAACGCCATACTGGTCGCGAATGAACCAAACAAATAGGCCTTTTTTACAGGCTTTCCTGAAAAATACTGCCTTACAAGGTCAAAATTTATGGTGAGCGTTTCCATTCTATTATTGCGTTTCATTTCAACACAAAGATATGATTTTTTAATACGATTGCGAATTCGGGGCTATAGCAGGAGACTGACAATAATAACCAGTACCGCATATTCATCTGGTTTATTGGTGCGGTATTGTTTATTTGCGAAGGCATATAACCATCAACGCTTGATAAATTTCTCAGTCAAAACCTGGTCTTTATTTGTGATCAACAGGAGATACAAACCGGGAGCCAGGAATGAAATTACAACAGTTATCTTATAATCACCAACTTTTGAACCATAACCCGGTCGTTGGTTTTTAGAATCAGACTGTAGTATCCCTGATTTGCCTTAGAAAGATCAATTTCATATTCCTGGCGACCCAGCATTTCCTGTGAGAAAATTTTCTTTCCATTAAAATCACAAACGGTTATCTCAAGTTTATTACCATTGAGGTAAACAGGAACTATTTTAAAAACACCTGTCGTTGGATTAGGATAAATTTGAAAATCTTTTTCGCCGATTGTTTCAATGCCAATGGTTGATTTTGACTGGGTTAACGTTACATGTTGAGCAGATTGGGGCTGGTCCGGAAACATGACACTTATATGGGCGACCCTGGGCAAATTCGAAAGGTTTTCTGAATAGTTGGCAACGATGGTTCCAGGTCCGCTTCCGGAGGGTGTTACCGTACACCAGGCCGTATCGCTTAATGCCGTCCAGGGTGCATTTGCTGAGACCGTAAATGCAGTGCTTCCGCCCGATGCAGTTACCTCCTGGTTAAGAGGTTGCACGACAAGAAAAGGTGTATGATTTACAATATTTGAGATTGGTTGCTTAATTACAGCAGTTGGTGTCGAACATGTATCACTTTTGATAGCCTGGACAAAATAATCAGCCTTGATCGATAAATAATTTGTAATTGAATAACGCAATAAAGTTGATTTAACTGTGTCAAGGACCGTCCATGGCCCGCTTCCGACTTTCTGGAAGATCAAGTATTTTGTTACCTCGAATCCAGAATATGCGGACCAGTGCAGGTCATATCCTGCACTGTCGCTGTGAATAATTTCCAATCTCATGGTGCGGTGAACATTGCTTTTCATTGACTCCTGTCCGGCTGAAGAAGTCGAGGTCAATGTGTAGGATGCTTCCATCAGATTGGGCATGGCTGTCGTGTCGATCCATGTTCCAGCCAGAGAATAAGGAATCTGGGCAATTTTAACGTATTCACCGGCTTCTGAGAGCTTGTACACGTTAAAATGTTCAGCAAGATAATTTGTGGGCAGATTCCATTGAATGAGGTTATTCTGCATTGCAGAGTCAAAAGAAACCAGGCACAAAGGTGGAGAATCATCCTGTATTCCCGGATTCAGGTTTCTAAGGAGGTTGCCATTCCGGGTAGTAATAAATGCATCTGTTGAATTAATCACCTTAATGGTGAGTAGTTTTGAAGAATCGGGAGAGAACTGGGATTTCCAGCTATTTCCATAATCAGTTGTCTGTATGATCTTGCCTTGGTCACCAACAACATAGCCGACGGAATCATTCAGAAACGAAATATCATTTAGTTGATTACCAAGGTTAACGCATGCTGTTTGCCACGTTATACCGCTATCGACGGATCTGAGCAGTGATCCACCAGTACCAAGCATGTAACCCGTGTTGGAATTCGGGAAGGTTATGATTGCAGGATCAGTTCCCAGGATGTTTAGCGTATCCCAGCTTACTCCCCAATCCATGGTTCTGAGGCAAAATCCAGAACCGAAGAAGAACCCCGTACTATCATTTGAAAAATATATTTTACAATAATAAGGAATGTACCCATTGGCATCCCACGTCTGTATGATTGTATCATTTTTTCTTCGATATATCCCATAATCTAATCTTGAGTAATTAACTGTTGGGGAGGTAATAAAAATCTGATTGATCCTGTTTGGTGTAACTATCGGATCTGGATAATGAGGACTTGCCCAGTTGCCACCGCCATTGGTCGTAAGATTTTGCCAAATATAATACCCACGTGTAGTGGACCATGCAAAAGCGCCAATATTTTCGGAAATAAAGGAAACATTCTTGATATCGTAATAGAACTCATTATCGCCAGCCATCCAGAGATGTATCGTATCATGCCAGCAGTTAAGGGTTTTATAGAGTGCGATCCAGTTCCCTTTAACCGGATAATTGCCGCTTACTCCCATATAACCAACGTCTGGAGTAGTCATCGGGTTGTTCCCTGGATGGCAATACTGAAACCATTGTGGAAAAGCAAATATTGATATAAAAGACAGACAGATGATGAAGGCTATTTTTCTCATGTCTATATATTTTTCCAATGTTTTAATAATGCTATGTCAAATGTAGTAAAAAAAAGGTCAAATTGACCACACACCTATTTTAAAACTCCCGATCCACGTGGTACTTTTCTTAAATTTGTAAGGTATTTCAACGATGCTCCACTGGTTTATGCGTATTTACAAGTCGATGCTGATTCTGCTGATGATGGTGGCCCTTACGATCTCCATGGTTCAATCGGGCATGCACATCTTTAAAGACCAGGATCTTATCGGGTATTATGTAAAAAAC
Organism: bacterium; assembly: GCA_037141055.1. GTDB lineage: Bacteria > Bacteroidota > Bacteroidia > Bacteroidales > FEN-979 > CAIVAT01. The sequence goes on from JBAXDH010000085.1 coordinate 4,938, forward strand.
GAGCCTCCGTCACTGAAATTTTTTAACTGGAGAAGGTGGTTCTCCGGAGGATTTCAGGATACGATATCAATGCGCGTCAAAGACAACATTGGCTTGCGAAACACGTTGATCCGCTTAAATAATCAATTCGACTACACTCTTTTTGGGCTCATTCACGCCGAAGGATATGTAAGTGGGAAACAGGGGGCGCTGTTCCAGGAGGATTACATCCATGAATATACCGGCAAATATTTCATCGGTGCTTCTGTCATCGATAAAAAATTGTCACGCCTCCGTAATGTGATGGACAGTCTTGCTTCATATCACGTTCCGCTCATCCTCATTTTCGAATCAGGGAAAGCAAGTATCTACCCTCAATACATCCCCAACCGGTTTCATCCTGGTAAGAGGACAATGTCGAATTATGATTACTTCATAGCGCAATCAACCAAAATTGGATTGCCGTTCCTCGATATAAACAAATATTTCATGGGGATTAAAGACACCTGCAGGTATCCGCTCTTTCCCCGGTATGGGACGCATTGGAGCATGTATGGAGTTCAACTTGTTGCCGATACTTTATCCAAATACATCGCAAGGGTTTCTGGCAGGACCATGCCGGTTTTTAAAGTCCATCACATGCATCATTCCAGCCTCGCGTTGGGCACCGATTACGAAATCGGCGAGATACTCAACCTGTTATGTCCGCTTGAACCCACGCCGGGCATTTTTCCGATGGTTTCCTTTTATGCCATCCCGCCGGGAAGCATATCGGCACTCATTGTTGCCGACAGTTATTACATCACCCTGGTTCAATCCTATGGAAAAAAGATGTTTGGCAAACAGGAATTCTGGTATTACAACAATAAAATGTACCCGAATCAGAACAACAACCCTCCGGAATATGTGGATAAATCAAATTTGCGTGAAAAATTGATACACCGCGATATGATCCTGCTTATGTCCTCGGAGATCAACCTTCATTGTGGTTTCTGGAACTTTGCCGATGAGGCTTTCATGGCTTTTCACCCCGAATTGCAAGACCCGAAGGTTTATGGTATTGAAAACGTAATCAGGAATGAGAGCAGCTGGTTCCGGGTTATGGTGAACCAGGCACGCCGCGAGGGCAAGCCTTTACAGGAGATTATCACGGGAAATGCAGGTTACAGCTTTTACACCAATTACAACAACCTGGCCGGTAAAAATCACCAGGATTCCATATACCATATCATTATGGACATTAAATACAATCCAGAATGGCTTGCAGCTGTTGAAAAAAAGGCAATGGACCGTAATATCAGTGTCGATTCGATGTCGTTGCTGGATGCCTTATATACCTATGAACAATCGAAAAAGAATCATTAGATTGTTAATGCTAATGAAAAAAGACGGATAAAAGAAACAAGGGAGGGAATGAATTTATCAAATCTTTTGCGCCACAACCACCATGATGTCGCGGGTATTGATGGCGATGTTCAGCTTTTCAGGAATGGTGTCATAAATTTTTTGAATCATGGCAGGAATTTTTTTCCGCTTGAGCATAAAAAGGGAGTAAAATATCTGCCTGACGCTCCTTGAAACAGCCGGGTAGGAAATTTCAGCCAGTTTGAAGCCATTTTTTTCAAGCAGCATTGTGATGGATTGCCGGTTAAAGTAGTGCAGGTGAATGGGTGGTGAAATCATGCGCCATTTTTTTCCCTGGAACCTGGGCAGGAGTGCACCGATATCGCCCGTGGTGATCACGATAAAGCCACCCGGTGATATCTCTTTTGATATCTTTTCAACGATGGCCATCGGGTTTGATAAATGTTCGATGACATCCCACATGAATACCGTGTCGAAGGTGAGTTTGTTCTGAACTGTCTGGATATAATCCCCGCAAATGGCATTCAAATTCAGCGTTGTACTGGCATATTCCGTCGCTTCCGGTGAAATGTCAATCCCGGAATAGTCTGCTCCCCATTTTTTAGTGGCAATTTCACCAAAGAAGCCGTAGGCGCATCCAATCTCAAAGATCCTTTTCAACTTTTCCTCCGGGATGATCTTTTCGACGGCGGTCATTCTTTGTTTGAAATTCAGCTGATGTTCGGCTTTGTCCCGCACGTAATCATCATACGCATCCCCGTTAAAATATTTTTCCGAATAAATTGCCTGCAGTTCCTTAAACGTAAGCTCCATGTTGGCTGTGACGAAGCCGCAGCCCGGGCATTTCGACAACGAGTCATCGTAAATCAATATTTGATTTCCACCTCCGCAAATGATGCAATCTTTCATATTTCTATAGTTCAGTTAAAATTTGTCAATATCCCGCCAGGGATGATATTTAGGTAGAAGATGGTTTGAAATTCGACATTACGTCCCTTACGGGACGAAATGTTTTAGAAAACATTCGACTTTTACCCGGATTTAGTACCTGCGGCACTAATTTATCTCGCCGGGTTACCCTTTACAGTCTGACCGTCAGCAACATCTTTGGTTACAACAGCGCCGGCACCAACCATAACCCCGTTGCCCAGTTTCCGCTCTGGAAGAATGGTGGAATTCGCCCCGATGTAACAGCTTTTCCCGATAGCAACATACCCCAAAACCACCGCATTGGGTGCAATGGTGGTGAAGTCATCCACAACAACATCGTGCATGATGTTGCACAGTGAATTGAGCTTCACGAACCTGCCGATGGTGGCGTTGGAAGAAACATTCACGCCATGCTGGATAATGGCCAGGCTGTCAATATGCGCCGTCCCGGATATTTGTGCCGTGGGTGAAATCAGCCCTGCAAAAGAGTATCCCGCGTCGTTGTAAAAATGAAAAAGTTTCTCCCGCAACGAAGGTTTATCGGGAGAAAGAATAATTGGATATTGCCTGAACTCGTCAGCATGGTTCTTTGCATATTCATCAGATCCAAGGATCCTGTATTTCATGTATTCCCCACTGCGGTTGCTGTCGAATATGCCGACAATCCGCACGTTGCACTGTTCGCACAACTCGATCATTTCATGGAATCCACCGACCAGGATAACCTCTTTCGCTGCCATAGATTAAAATTTCACGATTATGATTCAATGCCAACCTGTTCCTCAACCACATACAGCGGCCTGTTTTTCGTTTGCAGGAATATTTTTCCGATGTACTGCCCGATGATCCCGATGGCAAAAAGCTGCATTCCTCCCAGCAAGGTGATCAATGCAATGATCGTTGGCCAACCAAGTACGGCGATGCCATTAGACATCCGCTGGAACATCACGACGATAAAATAAATGAAACTGATCAATGAAATCAAGAGCCCCAGTATCGAAACATACTCGATCGGTTTGGTTGAAAAAGAGAGCAGGGATGTCAATGCAAACCGGAATTGCCGTGATAACGGGTATTGTGTCTTCCCGGAAAACCGCTTGCCGGATGCAACCATGACTTTTTCTGTGGGAAGATTCAACGATCCCATGATGAAGGTAAGGCTTGGTTCGATTTCCTTATATTTCAACACTTCGTTAATGGTTTTCCGTGATATGATCCTGAACATGCTGGTGTTGAAATCCATGTTCACATCCGACAAATTGGAGATCACGTGAAGGAAAAGCCTCGTGACCAGGTTGCGAAGCGCCGATTCATTTTTAGTCTCTTTGACCCCGTACACAATGTCAAAACCTGATTTGATCTTGTTGTACAGTGCGGGAATGTCCTCGGGTTCATCCTGCAAATCACCGTCCATGATGACGGCATAATCGCCCACGGAGGCATTCAACCCTGCAACCACGGCCACATGCTGTCCATAAGACCGTGAAAGCTTGACATATTTTACTCTATTGTCTAGCTGATACTGTTCCTTCAACACCTGGACGGTATTGTCCTTATTGATGTCCGTGACAAAAATTATCTCAAAGGATAATTGCAGGGAATTCAATGTCGTTTTCAAACGATCGGTCAGCACCGGGATGTTTGTTGATTCATCCCTCACAGGGATGATTACGGATAATTCAGTCGCTGTCATCAATGTTGTATTTTCATCCGCATAAAAATAGTCATAAAATGGTTGTCCTTATAAACTCTTCAGCGCATTCGCCAGGGTGGTGCAAATATACTGTACAGAATCTTTGCCCAGGTTGCCATACATCGGCAGGGTGATCTCATTATCTGACACATATTCGGTTAGCGGAAGAGAGACCGGAGGGTCATTGTATATTGAAAACCGGTGAACGGAAGGGTAATGGACACTTGTCTGGATTCCTGCGCTGTGCAGGATATCTCTCACTGTTTCACGTTTTTCAGGTGTTGAGTTTGTCAGCACAACCGAAAGTATATAGTTCGAGTTAAATTCCCGGTGATCTGCAAAAGGAACAACGACTCCTTCCACTCCTTTCAGAAGTTCAACATAAAGGTTCCTGATCTCCTGTCTTTTGATAAGATCCTCCGTTAATTTAGATAGTTGAACGATGCCAATCGAGGCCCTGATATCATCCATCCTGGAATTGTATCCGAGGGCAATGACATCGTACGAAGTCGCATGTCCCTTTGACCGCTGGTAGGACATGACGGTCATTCCATGAGACCTCAGCAGCCTGATCTTCCTGGTTAGATCATCATCGTTTGTAACGATCATGCCGCCTTCGCCGGTACTGATGTTTTTGTTGGTAAAAAAACTGAAACAGCCGATATCTCCAATTGTGCCGAGTTTTCGCCCGTGATATTCGGACAACGGTCCATGGCAGGCATCCTCCACCACTTTCAGTTTGTATTTGCCTGCGATTGCCATGATGGCGTCCATGTCGCAGGGATAACCGGCATAATGCATCACGATGATCGCTTTTGTATTCGGAGTGATCCGTTTTTCAATTTCCACGGGATCAATCGTCATATCCTGAAGGCTGCGGATATCGGCAAACACGGGTGTTGCGTCAACATACCTGATGGCATTTACGGTGGCGACAAACGTGAGCGACGGGCAAATCACCTCGTCGCCCTTTTTCAGCCCGAGCACATTGAAGGCCAGGTGCAGCGAACTGGTGCAGTTTGAGGTGGTGATCGCATGCTTCACTCCGAGCATCGATGAAAACATTTTCTCAAACTCCTCGCATTTCGGGCCGGTGGAGATCCAACCCGAACGGATAACCTCAGTTACAGCCTTTTCCTCCCGGTCATCAAAATTGAGGTCAAATAACGGAATCGAATAGTTCATCTTTATGTTCTTATAAATAATATACTTTGCTGTCAGGATTGATCATGTCCGAGATCCGGATACTTTTGATGTCGATTGATGGAATCTCAATGGTAAAGATGGTTGCTGCATTTTCCCGCTTTGTACTGTAGACGGAAAATTCGACATAATTTCCCGGATCGGTTTCACCCGGAATGTAGTTGATTTTTATATTTGCTTTCTGAGCCAATGAATCTCCCAGCCTTTTAAACGACACTGAAAAGTACTTATAATTCGAATAATAAACTACCAGCACTTTATTTGAAACATGGCTGATCACCGTATCATTCGCGCCCGGCGGATCAAGCTGAGCCATAACAAGCAGGGCATTGTCCGATTTGGATGCCTGCCTGTAAAACACCGTATAAGCCGGTTTCGTCTCTTTTTTAATTGTCTTCAAAAATTCTTTTTCATCCTGCGCCATAAACTGGGTGATCCCCGATTTGCAAAGAATGTAATAGGTCCACTGGAAGCCTTGCCCGGTCAGCCCTCCGGCCATGTAATTGGTGTTGTTCCAAAGCTCACCGGCATAAACATTCGAGTATTGCGGGATGGCTTTGAACGCATCGGATTTCATCATCTCATCCACGGTCCGCATCCTCACGTTTGCCTGGTGGACATCCCGGGTGACATAATAATTCGAAAAATCGGTCAGAAAAGCACAAAGCACCAACCCGGTTGAAAACACCAGTGCAAGGCCATGCCGAAGCAGCGTACGACTGTTTGTGAAATTCAATAAAAAGGCAAACAAAACCGAAAGGAAGAGCACCACGCCAAATAAGGAAAAATAGGTTGTAACATACCCGAGCATGTTCTGCGTCGTCACATAAAAGGTGTATTTCTGAGTCAGCGCGAGTGGGATATGCGGGAAAAAAGTGAACATGACTGAAAGCAGGAACCCGATCAGGAGGATCTTATAAGAAACTTTGGGAATCCGGATCAGCAAGAAATAGCCCAGGATAAATACCAGGATCGATTTTACAATCCATGCAATATTGGCGTAATAAAACAGGTACGGTACAACATTACGATACCCCTCCATCAGTTCGGATTTGGCCCTGAAAAAATCCTGCATGAAGTCGGAATCATACTCCGTTAAAGGGAAGGCCGTATATGACAAATTCCATAAAACCTGGAAGAACGAAGAAAATGTTACGGTGTTTCCGGTCATCGTTGTCCCGGCATAAATAGAAGGATGAAGACGACTGTAAACAATGTATGAAATGCCATATGCCAGAACAACAGCAACGTATGGCAGAAGTTGCAGCAAAACCGGCTTAATGAATTGCCAGCCTTTTTTCCCTTCCTGAAAATTAACGTAAATTATTGACAGGCCGGCAAAACAGATAAAGAGGATGAAGACCTCATAAAACATTAGTCCGATACAAAACAAAATAACCGACAATATCAGGTACCGGGTTTTCTTCGTGACCTGGAAATGGTGGAGCAAAAGATAAGAAGTCAGGATGATGGAGAAGGAAAACGTGAAATAAAATGGATAGGTAAGGAACAGGCTGGTGTGATGCGAAAATTGTGCAATAACGAAAAACAGCAGCACCATCAGGCTGGAAATTTCCTTCGATTTCGTGATGATACGGACAACTTTATAAAACAGGAACAGGCAGAGAAAGATCGGGAGAATATGAAACAGTTTGGTCACAAACATATTGTCTATTTCATACGGCAGATTGTGAAAGAGTCCGAATATAAAATAATAAAACCTGCCGGACATCTGCGCCACGTATTTGGTAATCTCAAACTCCTTGCCAAAGCGTGTATTGGTATAATTTCCCATATCGTCGGCAGATGCAATCCCGGTTCCGAACAGGGGATAGAAAGTGATTATGGCAACAACCAGGAGTGAGAAATAATAAAATATATCGGAATTAAATTGGATTTTGTCTTTGAAAATAAACCGGGTGATTTTTTTAATGTCCATCATGCTGAATTTACGATATCTCTGAAAAACAATGCCTGTGCTAATCCAAAAACACTTCTATTTTTGCCTCTGTGACTCTGTGACTTCTCCGTGAACCTCCGTGTAAATTTTTTATTGGTCAACGCTTAAGCATAAGTGTCTTCCAAATCCTTCGCGGATTATTCTCATAAGTGTAGACAGCCGGATATCACTGGCATCATTTTCAATGCGGGAAATATAGGTCTTGGTGGTACCACACTTTTCTGCCAACTGCTCTTGTGTCATTCCATGCTCTTTCCTGAGCTCCTGAAGCATTACACCGAGTTTGAATGCTTCAAATCCTTCTTCATACTTTTCCCTGGTATCAGTACCACGTTTCCCATATTCCATGTCGAGATGATCGGCAAATGCTGTCAGATTTTTATTTGTCTTTTTCATCGAAGTAATTTTTTTTGAGTTTTTCCGCAAGTTCAATTTCGCTCTTTGGAGTTTTCCGGGTTTTCTTTATAAATCCATTTACCAACACAACCAATTTCCCTTCATCAAAGAAGCTGAAAATCCTATAAATATTAGAACCAACCTCAACCCTGATTTCAAAAAGACCAGATGAACCTGTAATGTGAGAGAAATATTTTTCCGGAACACGTTCTACCTCTGAAATTAGCTGTATCGTCCAGTTGAATTTTTTCTTAACTTCCGGATTTAGTGTTGCATAGAAGTCAAGATAATAATTCCTGTAGTAAAATACGTTTCTGGCGAATTTCTCCTTCACGCTGCAAAGTTAGCTAATTAGTGAACATTTGATGAGTTTTCTTATCCTAAAACCTGAAATAAATAAACGGGCTGAACCCCGATGAGGAAATGGTGGCCTCGCTGAGGATGAACAACAGGACGGCGATCACGGAAAAAGTGATGATCAGGGCGTTCCCGGGGGTAAAGTACAATTTTTCCACCAGGGATTCCGCTTTTTTGATTACTCCCCAGAAAGAGAAGACGACGGCGATGATCAGCATGGTCCAGAATTTCGGATTCAGCCATACCATGTTCTCCGCGGCATGGAACTGGAACAACCGGCGGATGAAAAACCAGGCTTCATCGAGCGTTTGCGAACGGAAGATCAGCCAGCCGATCATCAGCAGGAAAAAGGTGACGGCAATGGAAGGAATTCTGCCGGCCTTTTTCAGGTACTTCAGAAAGAAGAGCCTGTCGGCGATGAGAAAAACGCCCATGTATGCACCCCAGATGATGAAATTCCACGCGGCACCGTGCCAGAACCCGCACAACAGAAACGTAACGGTCGTGGCAATGAGGTAAATGATTTTATCGGCACGCAGCCCGATGTATCGTTCTTTGGGGAGTTTCCGCGATGTTGCGTATGCCAGCGGCAGGAAAATGTAATCGCGGAACCAGAAAGACAGGGTGATATGCCACCGGCGCCAGAATTCGGTGATGCTTTGTGAAATATACGGGAAGTTGAAATTCTCCGGCAACCGGAAACCCAGCATGCGCGCCAGCCCGATGGCCATGTCGGAGTACCCCGAAAAATCGAAATAGATCTGGAACGAATAGGCGATGGCGCCCATCCACGTGAGGCCGCTTGACAGTTCAGAGGGGGCCAGGGAAAATATTTCATTCACTGTTACGCCGAGCGTATCCGCGATCAGCACCTTTTTTGCCAGCCCGATGATGAAGCGGTAAAAACCTGAGAGCCGTGAATCGACGTTATCCTGGTCTGACCGGTCGGTGATCTGCGATGAAATTTGCCCCGGCCGAACGATCGGGCCGGAGATCAGCTGCGGAAACATGAAGATGAACAGGGCGTAATCCTGCAGTTTTTCAAAAACAGGATGTTTTCGCTTGTACACATCCAGGGTATAGGCCAGTTTCTGAAATGTGATGAATGAAATGCCCAGCGGCAGGGCGATTTTTGTCCAGTTTGCCGGCTTTGACCCGAACAGGCCGAGCATGACCTCAAACTGATCGACAAAGAAGTTCATGTATTTGAAATAGAGCAGCAGTGCAAGGTTCAGTACAACAGAAATCCAGAACAGCGCTCGACGCGCAGTTCCTTCCTTACGGCTCATCTGCCCGATAAGTAAAAAATCAACCAGCACCGATCCCATCACATAAAAGACAAATACCGGCGCACCCCATGCATAAAACGCGATGCTTGCACCGAGTAACAGCCAATTTTTGAATCTCGGGTCTATCAGGAAATAGACGATCAGGAAAAACGGCAGGAAATAAAGTAAAAACAAGCTGCTGCTGAAAATCATGCTAATTGTATTTGGAACTTCGTTTCAACTGATTGTTATACAAATATATTGCATCTGTCATCATGACCGCTTCCAAAGGCAACTTTTGCGCTATTGCCTTTTTCTTCACCATGTCCATCATGTATTCATTCGACCGGAAGACTTCCAGGATCCGCTTTACCGGTGTTTTCCCGGGATAATAGTATTCAAAGGCCCTGTCGACAAATCCATAACTTGGATTTCCGTAGGCGGCGTTGGTCTGCATCAGGATCACAACATCCTGCCGGCTGACAGCCTTGTCGAGGTCAACGAAAGCTGTATTGGTCTGCCTGATGCGCTGCTCCGGGTATACTTCCATGTCGTAATACCACATCTCCCGGTTGCTGAACGTGTTTTTGATGAACCCGTTGTCATGCCAGAACCAGTAGAAACTGTCGCTGATGAACAGTGCCGCTGGTTTGGGTTGAGAGCCTCCGCCCACAAAGTGAAAGACCGGATATGTCATTACAGGGATTGGAATTCTCCATAACAGGTTCATGACCCGGTCCATGTCATAATCGTTTCTGCGCCCCAGCGGATCCTGCACCAGGCTGTCGGGCACCATGCGAGGAATTGGCCGGTTCAGCTTTGCTGCAAGATATTTTTGAAGGGAATCGGCACACAGCCATGCGCCATACTGGCTCCAGTGGATGCCGGTCTTCGGATAAAGCACATGCTTCGAAGTGTCTTTCAGGCTGATCAGCCATTGGTTGAAATCGATAAGGTTGATGCCGTTTTTTTTCAGTTCAGCCGAATAACAGGAATCGTTGGTGAGCGGTTTTTTCAATTTCAGGAAACGGTTGGGGATGGATTCCGGGTAAAAGTACCCTTTCCCGGGGGCAAGAATCACAAGCAACATAACATGTTTCTTTGTCCAAAAGTAATCCTGGAGATATTTCAGCCTGGCGACTTTATCATCGATGTATTTTTTACCCACAAAATCGAGTCCCAGGAAGGCGTTGATATGCGAATCGGCCTGGAGGCATTGGTTTTTACCTACAACAATCTTTGCAGCATGCGGAATGGAAAAGAGGCTGAAGTCAACCTGGTTGAAGAGCCGGGTGAAATCATTGTGAAAACCGATGGTTCGTTCGAGGTGCGGGGTCATCAGGTCCCGGTACTCGCCGTAGATAAGCGACTTAAGCGAAAACGGCGGCTTTGGGCTCGGAACGAAATAACCTTCCAGGGGGACGGAAGGAACAATTTTCAGGAGTTTTTGAAAGGCAGGAATGGCAAGCACTGCCAGAATGAGAATGAAAAGAGTGCTTTTTATCCATGCCATCAGATGATCGTTTTATGCGTGCAAAGTTTCCCGTATGAAAAGAAAGGTGCAAAGTTAGCAGAAATTGAATCATAACCCCATCCCCCTGCCCCCCTGCCCCAAACAGGGCCTCAACCCCTTTCCCCTGACCCCCTGACCCAAAAAGACAGACTCAACCCCTTCCCCCCTGCCCCCCTTCCCCAAAAAAGGGAAGGGGGAGTAAGTCCCTCCCTTTTTGGGGAGGGATTTAGGGAGGGGTCAA
>JBAXDH010000086.1:0-15821 GCA_037141055.1 bacterium
CACATAATTAGAAACAGGCAGCGGGTTGATCGTTACAGTGCACTGGCCCGTCATCAATACAGAAAGTCCGTTGCTTACATTTGTCGCCAATATTGTATAAAGACCACTTTGTGCTACAGGCCATGTTAAAGGGCTGCCTGTTCCTGCCTGCATTCCCCCGGGAACAGGGAAACCGCCAAACAGCAATTGGTAGTCAATACCAGCTTCCGATCCATCAAGCGTTATCGAAACAGGCGTTCCCTCGCAAACCGCGGGCGGACATAAAAGATTGAATCTGGTTGGCTCAAGCTTGATAATGAAACTGTAATAATATGGTGTTCCCCAGCATTCCTTGCCTCCAGGAAGGACTATGTATGCCGTCACCTCGTAGGTTAACGTACAGGTGGGTGGCCCGCCGGAAGTGGCCGATAAAATTTGTGACGGCAATACTGCTGTGTTGCCGCTTGGAAGATAGCTCGTAACAGTACCGGGAGGTGTGACGCTGAAAAACTGCCAGTGAAAATTCGTTCCGCTTACATTCGAAGCAAAGGTGACGGCAGCGGTCGACTGACCTGAGATGACGGTCTGTGAGGCCGGTGTTAAAACGATGGCCGCAACAGGAATGACCTCAACTGCCAGTGAAACGGGTGTCCCGGGACAATGAGTTGGCGCCGGGCCGGTCGGAGTTATCGTGTAGTTTACCGTTTCAAACGTCGTGCAACTATTCGTAAGGACGTTGCTGATTGTACCGCTTCCGTTGCTCAGCGCCGGGGCTGAAGCGATGCATGGATTTGAACTCCGGGTCCAGGTGAATGTGGTTCCGGGAACATCAGAAACGGGGGTATAGTTGACATTTTCCCCTGAACAAATTTGCATCTGAAGGGGGCTTGTAATTGCCGGTATCGGGTTCACAGACACCGTGATATTCGATGTGGCCGTGTTGAAACCGTCGTCAATGACAACTGTGTAAACGGTGTTCTGCGATGGAGCAACCACAGGGTTCTGCAGCGTTGACGTCCATGGCGGAGTTCCTGCCTGATTGCAGGACCAGGCATAGGAATAGGTTCCGCTTCCACCGGCCCCGGTTGCACTCAGTTGCACGGAGGCGCCATTGTTGCAGATAACATCCGGAAGGGCCGCACATGAACCACTTAAAGGATTTCCGTAGAGACTTACAACAACCTGGTCGCTGTTTGTGCATCCTTTGGCTGAAGTAACAGTCAGCGTGAAAGTGGTGGCTGAATAGAGATTGTTGGTGGTCGGTTGTAAAACCCCGTTCAAATTAATCATGTTGGGCGGGATGGAGGTCCATAAATAGGTTCCCGCACTGCTTCCAAATCCGTTCAGGGTCGTGCTGGTTCCGTTCGGGATGGAAAAGTCACTTCCGGCACTGGCAATCGGGATCGGGTGAATTTTAACGGGAAAAACAACGGGAGCAGATGCCGGGCAGCCAGCCTGGCTGTAGTTTACGCTGATGGTTTGCGAACCGGCACTGGTCCATGTAACTGTCGCAGTGTTCGCTGCAGGGGTACCACCTGCGGTTATCAGGCCTCCGCTGATAGTCCACAGGTAATTCGACATCCCCGACTGGGTGATATAAACGTTTCCGCTGCTGTTCGAGCATAACGAATCAGGGCCCAGGATGGAAGGATTCGGCAAAGCACTGACGATAACCGAGTAAGAAGTCGCAGATAATGCCCTGCATCCGTTGCCGTTTGTATAGTTCACGGTTACGGTCTGCGGACCGGTCGCGTTCCAAACCACGCCAACCGTATTGTCAGCCGGGCCTCCGCCGCTGGCAATTGTACCACCCGGAGAAACCGTCCACAGGTAACTGGTCATGCCGGTTTGAGTTGTGTAAATCGCAGCCGGTGCACCAAGACATAAGGCAGACGCCCCGCTGATAGAAGGAGACGGCAATGGATTCACTGTCACAGGATAGTTCGTTGCTGTTAACGCATTGCATCCATTGGCATTCGTATAGTTGACGGTTACAGTCTTTGAGCCCGCGGTCGTCCATGAAACGGTCGCAGTGTTGGAAGTCGACGTGCCACCGGAGGTGATGGTCCCGCCTGCCGAAACGCTCCAGGAATAGGCGGTCATACCCGCTTCGGTCGTATAAACATTTCCGGTCGTTCCGATGCAGATGCTGCCAGGTCCCGCCAGTGTGGGCACCGGGCGCGCATTAACAGTCACAGGAAAAGAAACAGGGGCTGCGGCAAAACATCCATTGTCTAAATAATTTACTGAAACCGACTGAACTCCGGGAGTATTCCAGGTTATGGTAATCGTGTTGTTTGAAGCGCCTCCGCCTGCGGTGACAACGCCTCCGGCCACGCTCCATGTATAGCCTGATTTCCCTGCCTCGGTCGTGTAGACGTTACCGGGTGCCCCGATGCAGACAGGGGTTGGACCCGACAGGGTTGGCACAGGAACCGGGCCAACGATCAAACTTGCAATACCGGTTCCGGTTCCACATTCGTTGGTTGCATCTGCCGTAATGGTATAATTGCCAATGCCTGAATAGGTTATGGCCCCCGGAATGGCAGTTGTGGCAGAAGCAGGTGATCCACCGGGGAATGTCCAGTTATAGCCGGTAACCGTTCCGTTGCAATCCGCAAAAGTCGCTGTCGGGTTCACCGTTCCCTGCAAACACATGGGAGGAATTGCTGCGATGGTCACCTTGGGGACGCCTTTAACCGTAATAATTTTAGTAGATACAGCGGTGGTGCATGAATTCTGGACTCCAAGGGTAATGGTATAAACCCCCGGATCATCAAAACTGAATGACGCATTCTGAGAATGAAGGTTCGACCCATTGGTAAAAGACCATCCGCCGGCCGATGGAGTGCACGTTCCGGAAGCTGCAAAAGCCACGCTCCACGTATAAACCAGGTCACCGCAGGTATTCGGTGTCGGAGAGGTATTCGTGGCATCCACGGCAACAGGATTGCAACCAATGGTATTATTGATGGTAAACCCTGAAATCGGTTGCGGATTGATGCAAATAGTTTTGGTGAATGTCGAAGAACTTGCACAGGGTCCGTTACCTGCAACCAGGGTAATGGTGTAGGTTCCCGGACTGGCATAGGAATGGCATGGCGGTGTGGCAAGGATGGAGGTATTCGCCGCTCCCGATCCGGGATCTCCAAAATCCCAGGCATAGGTTGTAGTAGGAGCACAGTTGGCCCCGAATCCGTTGGCCGTTGTGTTTGTAAAGCAAACAGGGGTGGCGATACAGCCGATGTTTGCAGGACTTGATGTAAATGTGGCAACTGGCGGTTGATAAACCTTAACCCCGCTGACCAGCGCGTAGGTCGAATCACATGCATTTATGGCAGTAACCTTTACGATGAACTGGTTCCCGGGCAAACCCTGGCCACACGAAGATGTTGAATATGTATGCGTTATCACACTGTCAAGCAAAAGCTGATCATTCGTTTTTGTCTGGCTCGTTCCGTCGCCAAACTCAATCCGGTAGGTGGTACCCGGCGAATTATTGCCTGCACCGATGATGGTGAACGGCCATGTTATCGGCGAACACCCGGAAGTGGTTCCGGGGGCGCTTATTCCGACAGCCGGGTTGCTTTGATTTGCAACCACATATGCAACAGATTTGGCGCAGCCGTTTGTTCCGTTTGTGGCTGTAAAAACCAGGTTGAAAGCACCCAATGCCGTATAGGTATGGCTCGCAGTCGTAAAACCCGGAAGGTAAGGCTCGACAATGCCGTCGCCCCAGTCGATGGAATATCCTGTGATGCAGCCCGTGCTTGTGGTAACATTGTTCAGTACCAGCAGAAAATCATGCGCCACGGAGGAGGGATTGTTGTCGCAATTGCTGAAAGGCGAAACCGGATCCTGGTCCTGCAACACGGGATTCGGCTGCTGCTTTATCGTAACCACCTGCACCGGGGATGTGGTTGCACATCCGCAGGAGTTTGTCACGGTGAGCGTTACATTATATTGCGTAGTGGCACACCCATACGTTTTAAAGATATGGACCGGATTCTGAAGAGTGCTCGTGTTGCTTCCCCCTGACGTCGCATCCCCGAAATTCCAGAGGTAGGAATATCCTGCACCGGCAGGACCCTGGAAATTTACCGCGGTACCGGAACAGGAGTTATCATTGACAACGGTAACCGTCGCCACAGGATAGGAAACGATGGTGACATTCAGGGTATTTAAGTTTGAGCATGTTGTGGAAGGAATGGTTTCAGTAACGGATACTGATGCAGACCCGGCCGAGCCAGACCAGTTTACGGTAATTTGATTCGTAGACTGACCCGTGACGATCGATCCGCCACTGATGGTCCAGTTATATGAATTGCCGGAATGATTCGGAGTTGTATAAGTAACTCCTGCCGCGTTCGTACAAACACATGTCAAACCGGATACTGCCGTGGCAGGCATCGGGTTCACCGTGACTGTCCTTGAAGCCACCGCAGTACAAAATGAAGCATCCGTCACAGTCACCGAGTAAGTTCCGCTTGCAGGTGCAGAAATGGACGGTGAAACCGCCAGAGTGCTCCAATGGTATGAATAGGGTGAATTTCCCCCGCTTCCTGCGGCCGTAAGCGTGACGGTCTGCGGGGCACAGACGACCGCAGACGCGGGTGCGGCTGTTATCGACACCGAGCATTGAGCCATCAGTTCCCCCGGAATGTTAAGAAGAAAAACTGCGAAAAAGAAAAAACACAGCAGTAAATATATTTTCATGCAGTTGGGATAAAGTAAAGACGAAATATTCCATTTTCGGGTTTTTTCTGCCAATTTTCAGGGCGGTTCTACCCAAATTCATAACAAAATAACAAAAAAGTTTAATTAATTATACATAAAGTGCTGAATATATCGCAATTATGTAAGTATTTTGGTTTAGAATAAATAAAAATATCTTTGTAAAGTATTTATAAATAGGTGTTAAAATCATTCCTGGTCCTAACATGTTATTAAATTGATACACTACATCCAATTCCGCAAAAAAAAATTATCTGCCTCAAAACCTGAATTATACTGAATCTTGCAGGTTTGCAATTGCAAAGCTGCTTAGATTTAGTTATACTGAGCGTTTGAGTTTGCTTTTCTTTGCAAACTCAAGTAGCCGAAGTATATAACCCGGAAAATGCACAACTTCAGTTTAGAGTCAATGGCAATCAATGAGACTGCCGGAATATCGGGAATGGCATCAGGTTAATTCGCTGAATATTAATGGTACGGAAACAGACCTTTATGGTTTCAGTCAGGTCCTGCTATTTTGCTTTTAATCATTCCGGCAGGGATGTGCCTTGTGAAGGAGTATATGAAAGCGTCTGCTGCATGATGGTTCCATCTGACGGAGTGATGAATTGCTCATCAATGTCCGAAGGTATTAAAAATTCATTTGCTCCCGTCCGTTTGCCGGATTTTTAATGATAATCGATACCTTTGCCGCCCGGTCCGGATTCCGGCCAGTCGCCCTGAGATGAAACACGCCAATTTTGAACCATTTTTAATCCTTTTTTTAACGGGAATATTTCTCGTGCCGATTGCAGGCAGATTTTTGCATGTTTTTCCCGTACGGAATGTGACCGTGGTTCATGCAAGCATCCCCGCGAAAAAGACCCCCGTGAAAGTATCGCAGGAAGTTGCCGCATCCGACTCGCTGAAGGCGCTCACGGAAGATGGTGATACCATTTCAAACACATTTACGGGGATGGAATTCTTTTATCAATCGGGCAGGCAGGTTCAATCCGATCATGCCCTGCTGCACATCGCCTATTTCGGCGATTCCATGATTGAAGGCGACCTGGTGACCCAGTCGCTCCGGCGATTCCTGCAGCAAAAATTCGGCGGGAACGGGATCGGTTTTATACCGGTCACCACTCCCCTTCCCGGCTTCCGGACGACCATCAGGCAACGTTTCAACAACAACTGGGACGTTTTTTCATTTGTACATAAGGGCACATCGGGAGTGCACCCGGGATTGTCTGGCTACGTCTATGTCTCATCCCAGGGAGCAGAATCAACGTATGAATCCCCGCCCGGTTACGCACCATTCCACAAGGCCCAGATACTTTATGGCGGCAACAACTCCATTACCATGAAAGTGGTTACCGACACAACAACCACAGTGCTTTCATTTCCCCCTTCAAAATCAGTATCCTCCTTTACTGTTAAACCCGACACGGCCTTTTCCCTCTTCGGCATCAAGATCACGAGCAGCGAACCGGGTATCTTCTATGGTGTCAATTTCGAAAACACCCCGGGCATTTATGTCGACAATTATGCCTTCCGCGGAAATTCCGGGCTGCCGCTGACCACTATACCCACAGAACTTTTTTCAGAACTCAATTCCACCCTGAAAAACAAACTGCTGATAATCCATTACGGGCTCAACGTATTTACGCCTGGAGTGGAAGACTATCACTGGTATGAAATAGCCATGGAGAATGTCATCAGGCATGTAAAGGAATCATCACCCGGCATCTCCATCCTGATGATCAGCATGCCCGACCGCAGTGCGCTCATTCTCGGCGAATACCATACACCGTCAGGACTTCCCGGGTTCATCCGCCTGCAAAAGCGTGTCGCGGCGCGGGAACATGTCGCCTTTTTCAACCTGTATGAAGCGATGGGCGGCGCCAACAGCATGAAAAAATGGGTGGAGGGCCATCCTAAACTCGCAAGCGACGACTACACGCATCCCAACGGGGCAGGCGCCGTGAGAATAGCTTCCCTGGTTTATGATTACCTTATTAAAGGATACGATCAATTTACTCAACATCCTGATTCGCTAGCAGTTGCCAAACTATCCGGAAATTCCTTATGATCTTCGACAAATATATTTCAGTGCTGTTTGTTTTGCTTCTTCCCATGCTGATGCATGGCCAGGATACCACATTTTACCAGGAGCGGCCACCCGCATATGACTCCCTTCACCTGTTGTACCCGTTCCTGAAAACCGGCGAAAATAAATTCAATGGCGCTCCGCCTGCATTGAATTCGTTTTACCGGAAACTTGACCGGATTAAAAACGGAAGTCCGGAACAGGCCGTGGTTGTGCACATCGGCGATTCGCATGTTCAGCCGGGAATCATGACACAGGCGCTGCGGGAGTGGCTGCAGGCAACCTTCGGCAATGCCGGCCGCGGCATGATGTTCCCTTACCGGGTTGCAAAATCGAACGGCCCTGCCGGGTATGTTTCCCATTGCGACACTCCCTGGATCTACTGCCGGAATGCGGCATTAAAACAGCCGTTCCCAACCGGGATCAGCGGCTTCACCTTATGTTCAAACGCCCCTTCCCCCTCTTTTACGATTGAATTTACCACCCAGGAATTCAACCCCGCCGACACCGCCAGACTCACCATTTTCCATGAAAACAGGGACAGCTGCTTTTCATTTTACGCCAGCAACGAGATTACCGGGCACGCTTACCGGGTTGCCGATTCAACCCTGCCGGATCAGACTACCATGCTCCTCGACGACCAGCCGCAAAAGCTTCGCATCCGGGCAGTCCGCACCAGGGAATCGCAAAAATCCGCAACATTTTATGGCATGAGCCTTGAGAAACCTGTAAGCGGCGTGATCGTGCATACGATCGGGGTGAACGGAGCCATGTTTTCAAACTATCTTGAGTCTGAAAATTTCGTGAAGCAACTGTCTGATTTAAAACCCGACCTGCTCATCTTTTCACTGGGGACCAACGAGGCATTCGGCGTAAAATCGTTCTCGCCGGAAACATTCCACAGCCTCCTCGACTCACTGTTTTTACAGATCCGACGGTCTGGAAACCAGGCGGAGGTAGTGCTTGCCACACCACCCGGCATCTACAAATCCTCCCGAAAAAAGCGCCGCACCACCTATAAACCGAATCCCCTGGCCGATACTGTCAGCGAGGTGCTGCGGAAATATGCAGCCGACAACAACATGGCGCTCTGGGATTGGTACACCATCATGGGAGGAAAAGACGCAATGGCAAAATGGAAGGCCAAAAAGCTGACTGACCGCAAATACATCCATTTTTCAGGCAAAGGGTATGGCATCCAGGGAGAGTTGCTCCGGCAGGCAATGCTGGAGAGTTATGAACAACATGAAAACACTGTCACGAAACAAACATCCCCGGGAAAATAATCCATGATCAATATTCCAGACACACGGACAGGTTTTTATGATTGGGTTTTGAACTCCGTGATGTACGATCCGTGCAACCCGTTGTTCTTTACCGTGGGATTTTTCATGTATTATTTCCATCTGTTTTTTCTCGTCAGCATCCCTTTTGGGCGCACGCCGCAGCGCCGCACATGGATCATCCTGTTCTTTTCGCTGTGGTTTTATTACAAATGTTCGGGTGCATTTGCCGGTCTTATCGTGGCTGCCGGGACCATGAACTACCTCGTTGCCAGAGCCATGGGGCCTGTAACAGCAAACCGCAGGCGGGCGCTGCTTCTGTTCGCCGGGATCCTCGTAAACCTTGCCCTGCTCCTGCTGTTCAAGTACACACCATATTATAATAAAGTTGCCGCACTCATTGCAGACGGAAACTGGAGCATCGCGCACATGGCATTTCCGGCGGGACTTTCGTTTTACACGTTTGCAAACCTCAGTTACCTCATCGACGTCAGGGAAGGGGTCATTCAACCTGAACGCTCCCTGCCGGGTTACCTCGCCTACATCACCTTTTTCCCGATCGTCCAGATGGGACCGATTGAACGCGCAAAGAACTTCCTGCCGCAGTTGTCAAAGCCGTTCCGGCTATCGGGCGAGGACGTCTCCGAGGGTTTTATGCTGATCATGTCGGGCGCATTCAAGAAAATGGTGATCGGCGATTATGTGAACATCCATCTTGTTTCACAGGTTTTCAGCATGCCCGACCGGCATACGGGTATGGAGAACCTGGCGGCGATCCTGGGATACTCGCTGGTCATTTACTGCGATTTCAGCGGGTATACCGACATGGCCCGCGGAATCGCCCGGTGGATGGGCTTCAGCATCCAGCTCAACTTTAATTTTCCGTACAGGTCCGACAGCATTGGCGAGTTCTGGAGGCGGTGGCACATTTCACTCTCCTCCTGGCTGAGGGACTACCTGTTCCTGCCACTCGCATTCCGGCTTTCAAGGCTGATGAAAGGGGAATATCTCCTCCACGGAAAGTATCTGCGCACAGACATTGTAATCTTCAACATCGCCGCCCTGGTTACCTTCACGGTCTGCGGCTTATGGCACGGCATCGGGTGGAATTTCCTTATCTGGGGCCTCATGCACGGCATGGCCCTGGCCATTCAGCGGACGTGGAGTTATGCGACCAGGAATTTTAAAAAGAAAAGGGGGCAGGGTTTCAGGGAAATCAACCGCGCAGCCGGCGTCATGCTCACCTTTGTTTTCGTGTCGTGTTCATGGGTGTTTTTCAGGATGCAAAGCCCCGGCGACAGCATCATGGTATTTTCACAGGTTGCGGGAAATTTCTACCTGCAGGGGTTCCCGGCGTTCATTTCGGCGTATTACCCGGTCCTGCTGATGATGGCTCTTGGATATGCGCTTCATTTTTTCCCTGATCGTATGCGCCAGAGCCTCACAAACAAGATGATTCCCTCTGAATGGTACTGGAAAACACTTCTTGCCATTGCCATGGTTTCACTCATCGTTTACTTTAAAACTCTGGGGTCGGCTATGCCGATTTACATTCAATTTTAATTTTCATGTTGCATTTTGCAAATAAATAATCCTGCACCTACGGCGCAGAAATTCACCAACATGCAAACGGGCTACCAGGATGAAACTCCTACGGAACTCAGAATTTAGCTAATTAGCTAATTCGCCATTTCACAATTTCGCCACCACGCTACTTTGCTATTTCGCTACTTTATATTCTCCGGTTTATAAACCACCCCGAAATTTTTCTTTCCGTCGATCTCGATGCGAAAAGGGGTTTCAAACCGCACGTGGCGGATGTATTCATCTTCAAAAAAAGCGCTCTGGCTCCTGAGGAAATCAATGTTGTAGAACCCGTCGCTGATGAACGGGTTGATCGTAAAGTAACCGACGCGGAAGGAGGTGAGATTCTGAAAAAAGTGGGTGCCCTGGCTGGGATCGATGCGATAATGTTCCAGCCCGGATTCAACGATCACCCGTGCGGCGCTGATCTGCGGCCATTTTACCGGTATCCCGAGCCATGGATCGCTCGAACCCCATCTTCCCGGGCCAACCAGCACGTAATTTTTTCCCTGGCCGATAAACCATTCGTTGAGGGTATTGAGCCTCGATGCGATCTCCATGCTCTTCGAAGCATCGAACGACTCCGGCTTCACATACACAAAATCATGGATGCCCTTGATGATCCCGTTGCCCAGCGCGGAATGTGAGATGAGAATGGTTTCATCTTTCGTGATGGACTCCGGCGAAATGTTGATGGTTTCATCACGGCCTGCGATGGGCCTGATCTGCAGAAGACTGAACACCTTCGGTTGGCCTTTGGGCATGTCAAGATTTACGGCGAACTCAATTTCAACCGGCTTGTTCATTTCACGCTGCCCGATCTCCAGCACCTGCTTCAGGATGGCCGCCAATGGAAACGTTTCATGGTTGAGCAGCTGCGAAAAGGTGATGATCCTCTTTCCGTCATAGAGTGTTCCGTCCTGCAGCTGGTTGCTTTCTGAAACGTAGGTCGATGCCACCAGTTTCAACGCGTGGTCGGTTTCGGCATCCTTAATCCGGAGTTTCATCAGGTTTACCGTTTCGTCGGTATTGGGAGAAAAGCTTTCAGGCCGCAGATCAAGGGCATAAAAGAATTTCTGCGTTTCACCCAGCGCCAGTTCCGGGGTGGAAAGCTGCAGTATCTTTTTGGGATATTTAGGAGAAAACCGGATCCCGTTGCCGCCGTCAACAATATATTTACCCAGGCCAAACGCGATATTCGCGATGCCGTCACCGGGTTTTTCGGGTGCAATCGGATAAAAGTTGATCGAACGGGCCACCCCGGAAATAACGGGATAAAAGCGGTCGCCGTACTGGCGGCCGGTTACTTCCTGCAGCACGATGCCCATCTTCTCCTCGTCGATCATGTTGAGCGTGGCAGCCATGTATGATTTGCTGTCCCTGAAGTAGGCCGAGGCATACACGCTTTTTATGGCCTCGCTCAGCTTGTCGATCATCAGTCGTTCGTTGAACTTGATGTTCGGGATCATATACGTGGAGTATATCCCGGCAAACGGCTGATAATGGGAATCCTCCAGCAGGCTGGACGACCTGATTGCAATCGGGTTGTTGATGCAGGAGATGAACCGGTAGAGGTCCTCATGGATCCTGAAGGGGAGCCTCGCCTTTACGAAACGTGTCAGGATTTCCTTGTCGCTACGGTCCGACAGCGCTATTTCAAAGAGGTTGTTCTCTTCCATGAATTCATCGAAGATGTCGGTTCCCAGCACCACGGTTCGCGGGATGGAAATGATGACATCCTCATACAGGTCGGTGAGCCTGTTGCGCTTGATCAGGGAATCAAGAAAGGCAAGTCCGCGGGCTTTCCCCCCGATCGAACCTTCGCCGATGCGGGCGAACTGCAGGTATTCGTCATAACGTTCGCGGTCGAAATCGGCAATAACGCCTTTCGCCTTGTTGATGCGGAAAGCCGTGATGGCATCGAAGAGGTATCTCTTTGCCTCGTCCATGTCGTTGGAAAACGCCGTAACCGAAACCTCCCTGAACATTTCCGCGATCGGGAAGAGGGCCCTGGCATTCAGCCATTTCGAAAAATGGTTTCGCTGCATGTGGTACAGCAATGAGTCGTCGGGAATCTCGAAAATTTTATCCTGCAGGGATTTCAGGTCGACAGCGCGGGTAATTTCACGGCCGTTCTTGGGATCGATAAAAATGAAATCGCCGAATGAAAAATATTCCGTGATATAATTTCTCAGCTCGATGGATAAGGTCTTTGAATTTTTATTCAGAAAGCCGACTTTCAGGTCATGGGCCAGTGATTCATACTCCACATCCGTCGATTGAAACAGGATCGGCATGTAGTGATCTTCGGCACGCACCTTTTCCACGAACTTTATGCCGGCGGTTTTATCCGTCTCCCCTGCCCTCATGAACGATATGTCGGTAATGATGCCGAGGAGGTTGGCCTTGAATTTCTCCCACATGGTTACCGCTTCTTCATAGTTGGTCGCCAGGAGGATTTTCGTGCGGCCCCGCATCCGGAGCATTTTGTTGTGTTCGTTCAATCCTTCGGTCATGAAGGTTTTCGATTGCTTGAGCAATATTTTATAGATGTTCGGAAGATAGGACGAGTAAAAGCGTATGGAATCCTCCACCAGCAAAATTGCCTGCACGCCCTGCAGCACATCCTGGTCGATGTTCATCCTGTCTTCGATCAGTTTGATGATGGCGAGCAGGATGCCGGCATTGCCAAGCCAGCAAAAGACATAGTCGATGGCGCTCAGGTTTTTCTCAGCAAGCTTCATGTTTACTTCCCTGGAAAAGGGAGTCAGCACCACGATGGGAATTCTCGGGTACTGCTTTTTGATCCGCATGGCGATGTCGAAGGTATCGGTCTTCTCGATGTTGAGCATGGAGATGACCAGTTCGATGCGCTTGTCCTCCAGTACCTCGAATGCTTCTTCCTCCGACGTTACCTTGATGAACTGGGGCGGGTAGCGGAGGTTGAGCGAAACATATTCCATGAAGATGGTTTCGTCGATCCGGCCATCCTCTTCAAGCATGAAAGAGTCGTATGTACTCGAAATCAGCAGGATCTGGTAGATCCTTCGCTTCATCAGCAGGTTGAATGAAGTATCGATGAAATAATACTTCTTGGGGTCGAGTACATTTTGTGATCCTGACATAGGGAAAGGCTTTACGCTATTCAAAAATATAAATCTTTTCCCGGAATAGCAGGTTTTTTTTTATTAAGGGATAATGGTAATCCACTCTGTAGCTGTCGCCGAACATCCCGTTGCCTGGATGGTTTCCGTGACTTTCACATACCCGGGATTGATGACACCGCAGGGGAAGTCCCAGATGAGGGTCAGGCAATTACGGTTCGGGAAGCACAATTCGGGGTTTCCATGGCTTGCATTCCAGGTATAGCTGTTCCCGGAATTGTAAGGTGTCGAATAGGTGACGGTTTGCCCCTGGGTCACCGTGGATACCCCTGTTATCACAGGTTCCGGCTCCGGGTTGATGGTCACGTTCAGCACGGTTGGTTCATGGGCAGTGCAGCCCCCCGATGTGGTGTAAATAACGGAGACTGTCTGGGGAGCAAGCGTGGTCCATGTGATCACGATGGTATTGCTGGATGAGGTTCCGCCTGAAACAATTGTCCCGCCGGATGAAACAGCCCATGTATAGCTGGCCATTCCCGCCTCGGTGGTGTAGGTGTATCCGGAGGTATTCCGGCAGGCAACATCCTGCCCGGCAAGGCCCGGAATGCATGAGGAGACCTGGTTTACTGTCACGGAAACAGACGTGGTGCAGCTGTTTGCATCTGTGACGGTTACGGAATAATTTCCTGCCGAAAGCCCGGAAATGGAGACCGCCGTCTGGCCATTGCTCCAGAGATAGGTATAGCCGGCAGTTCCGCCTGCAGGAACAGCCGTGGCACTGCCATCGGAGGCGCCAAAAATACTGACATCCACATGGGTTGTGGTGGCGGAAAGAACCGTTGGCTGGGTAATTTCTGCCGTGGCAGTGGCGGTGCATGAGTTAAGATCGGTAACCGTTATCGTGTAGTTCCCTGC
This sequence comes from bacterium, assembly GCA_037141055.1. Lineage (GTDB taxonomy): Bacteria > Bacteroidota > Bacteroidia > Bacteroidales > FEN-979 > CAIVAT01. Next base: position 13,689 of record JBAXDH010000086.1, read on the forward strand.
TGCCAGGCCCGAGACCGTGGTACCGGTTTCACCGTTATTCCAGAGATACGAATAGCCGGATCCTCCGCCGGATGCCTGCACGGTGGCCGAGCCGGTGGAGTTGCCATGACAGAGTATATTGGTTTGGGCGATGATTTCCGCCGACACGCCGGTGGCAGGTTCGGTGATCTGAACCGTAGCCAGGGCGGTGCAGGAGTTGACATCTGTAACTGTTGCGGTGTAGGTGCCGGCTGCAAGTCCGCTGACATCCGCCAGGGTTTGAACAGGATCGGTGCTCCACGCGTAGCTGTATCCGGGGGTGCCGTCATAGGCAGTCACCGTGGCAGAGCCGGTGGCGCTGCCATGACAGAGAATGTTGGTGTGTGCGTTAACCGAGGCTGCAAGCGCCACGGCAGGCTGGGTAATGCCGACAGATGTTGTGGCAGTGCAGCTGTTTGCATCGGTGACCGTCACGGTATAGCTTCCAGCTGCCAGGCCAGTTGCGGTGGAGCCAGTTTGTGCTGCCGCGTCGTTCCATATATAGGCATAGGGCTCGGTGCCACCCACGGTAATAGCTAAAGCCTGTCCGTCGTTGTACCCGTAACAGCTAACGCTCCAGGTCACAATGGAAACACTCAGGCCATCGAGTATGATTTCAATTCCTACCAGGGCGGCACAATCCGGCGCCGAGGCATCGCGCATATAAACTTTATAGGTGCCTGCAGCCAAGTTGCCAAAGAAAGCGGAAGTTTGCCAGTTGACCTCGCCAATGCTATATTCGTACGTTCCGGAACCTCCCGACGGGTTGGCAATTGTGATGGTACCGTCATTTGCCCCGGGTAAGCTCAGGTTGGTATGCTGCGAAACGGCAAGGAGCGCAGCAGGCTCTGTTATATTCACCGTGCCAAGCATTACCACGCAGGACTGGGCCACTGAATCATGCATATACACATTGTAGGTGCCCGCAGTCAGCCCTGTAAACAGGGATGAACTCTGCCAGTTCGTATTATCGGTGCTATAAGCGTAGTGGCCTGAACCTCCGCTGGCAGAGATAACCTTAATACTACCGTTTGCTACTCCGAAACAACTTGCCTGCGATGAAACAATTGATGCCGTCATGGCAGTCGTATTACCTACCGAAACTTCCCCCTGTGTGTCACAATTATTGGCATCGGAAATGGTATAGGTATATGTTCCCGGAGCAAGGTCAGTAAAGTAACCGCTGTTGTTCGAATTCCCGCCCAGGGTATAGGTATAGGGTTCTGTTCCACCCGAGGCTGTGAGTGTCACCGTACCTCCGGGTATCCCGAAGCAGGGTACCGCTGTGCTGATAGCCGCACTCAAAACCAGGCTGAGCGAAATGTGAACAGCCGAAACGGCAGGCTGGCAGGTCCCGGCATTTCCCTTCCCTGTAGCAGTAAGGCTAAGCACCACATTGCCTGCGATAATATCGTTCACTCCCGGTGTATAGACAGGATGCAGTATAGTATCATTATCAAAGGTTCCGTCACCCGAAGTTGTCCAGGCCAGGCTTGCATAATCCTGGGCTTGAGCAGAGGAAAGGGTCACGGGGTTTAAGGCGCAGAAAGTGGTATTATTCCCTGCAAAAGCCGTTGGCTGGGCGAAGACCTCTACCGTTCCCAATTCGATGTCGGCATCACAATTATTTTCACCATGCTGAATCACCGACAAGCGGTATATTCCCGGTACCATATTCCATATAATCCCAATGGTATCCCTGTCGCTCAACTGAGGCAGGATGGCACCCGCAGGATCGGTAAGCTGCCAGGTATAGGTGGAGTTAGGCTCACCACTTACCCGGTAATATCTTTCGGTGCCCACGCATACTTTGTCGACAGTATACTGCCCGGCCACATGGAATGCAGTCAGCATCAGCATCATCATCAACAGGTATTTAAGACGTTTAATCATTTGTTCAGGGTTTATGGACCGTATTGTATGATTGGTGAGGTAAGCGGCCGGGGTTTCACGACCAGGGTCACCGTATTCGAATGATTTAAGTTTTGCCCGTAAGCATCGCTCACGCGCGTCACCGTATAATTGGCGCTTACAAGCGGTGCGACCAGGCTTGTGAAAGGGCTCAATAGTATGTTATCGTATGTTATGGTGCTGGTCCCGTCGCTCAGGTCAATG
>JBAXDH010000087.1:0-15746 GCA_037141055.1 bacterium
AGCTGTCGAGTGGCGAGGTATTAAAGCCTGGGACCATCAACTACAGGACTTATAAACCTGAGCGGGACGGGCTATTCTGCGAACGCATCTTCGGTCCTGTCAAAGACTGGGAGTGCCATTGCGGAAAGTACAAGCGCATTCGTTATAAAGGTATTGTATGTGACCGGTGTGGAGTTGAAGTTACAGAGAAAAAGGTAAGGCGTGAGCGGATGGGTCATATCCAACTCGTGGTACCTGTTGCTCATATTTGGTTTTTCAGGTCTCTTCCGAATAAAATTGGTTCCCTGCTGGGTTTACCAACCAAAAAGCTGGAAGCAATCATTTATTATGAAAAGTACGTTGTCATAAATCCTGGGATCAAACAACTGGACGGAATCAACTACCTTGATTTCCTGTCGGAAGAAGAGTATTTTGACATCATGGATAAGCTTCCCCAGGAAAATCAATACCTGGATGATTCCGATCCGAATAAGTTTGTTGCCAGGATGGGTGCAGAAGCGTTATGTGATTTGCTGGCACGCATTGATCTTGATAAGGAATCGTATGATCTTCGTGTAAAAGCGAACACAGAGACCTCACAGCAGCGTAAAGCGGAAGCACTTAAAAGACTCCAGGTTTTTGAATCTTTCCGTGACGGGCAGAAGCGTTTGGAAAACCGTCCTGAGTGGATGATTGTAAAAGTTGTTCCGGTTATTCCACCTGAATTGCGTCCCCTGGTGCCACTGGATGGAGGCCGATTTGCCACTTCCGACCTCAATGACCTGTATCGCAGGGTGATCATCCGCAACAACCGTTTGAAAAGGCTGATCGAGATCAAAGCCCCTGATGTAATTCTCCGCAATGAGAAAAGAATGCTCCAGGAGGCTGTCGATTCCCTTTTTGACAACTCGCGTAAAGCCAGTGCAGTAAAAACTGAGTCGAACCGTGCGCTTAAATCATTGTCAGACAGTTTGAAAGGTAAACAAGGACGTTTCCGCCAGAATTTGCTTGGTAAACGGGTTGACTATTCGGGCCGTTCTGTTATCGTTGTAGGCCCTGAGCTTAAACTGAGCGAATGCGGACTGCCGAAGGAAATGGCTTCTGAATTGTATAAACCGTTCATTATCCGTAAAATGCTGGAGCGCGGTATCGTTAAGACCGTGAAATCCGCCAAAAAGATTGTTGACCGAAAAGATCCTGTTGTCTGGGATATTCTTGAAAATATTCTGAAAGGCCACCCGGTTATGCTTAACCGTGCTCCGACACTTCACCGTCTCGGTATCCAGGCTTTTCAGCCAAAACTTATCGAAGGCAAGGCAATTCAGCTTCATCCGCTGGTTTGTACGGCTTTCAATGCCGACTTCGACGGTGACCAGATGGCTGTGCATGTACCGCTTGGTAATGCTGCCATCCTGGAGGCTCAGCTTTTAATGCTTGCTTCGCACAATATTTTAAATCCTGCAAACGGAGCTCCTGTAACGGTTCCGTCACAGGACATGGTTCTTGGGTTATATTACATGACCAAGGCACGCAGAAGCGATGCCGCTCTTAAGGTGAAGGGTGAAGGAATGACCTTCTATTCTCCTGAAGAAGTCATCATTGCCTATAACGAGAAAGCTGTCGACCTTCATGCGATCATCAAGGTAAGGCATACATTCTATGAAGGCACTGAAAAAGTCACAAAAATTATTGAAACAACCGTTGGGCGAATCCTGTTCAACCAGGTTGTTCCTGAAGAATACGGTTATATCAACGCCCTGCTGACCAAGAAATCGCTTCGTGACATCATCGGCCAGATCCTGAAAAAAACAGGCACTGCCAAAACGGCCAAGTTCCTCGATGATATCAAGGATCTCGGATTCAAAATGGCTTTCCAGGGTGGTTTATCTTTCAACCTGGATGATGTCATTGTTCCTGCGATCAAGGAATCGCTGGTTGCCGATGCACGCGTTGAGGTTGAAGAAGTGGTGAACAACTACAACATGGGATTCATCACCAACAACGAACGCTACAACCAGATCATCGATATCTGGACACATGCGAATTCGCAGCTTACGGTTTCCCTGATGAACCAGCTGATCAATGACAAACAGGGTTTCAACCCGGTTTACATGATGCTTGATTCCGGTGCCCGTGGTTCCAAAGAACAGATTAGGCAGCTTTCCGGGATGCGTGGTCTGATGGCCAAGCCGCAGAAATCAGGTGCAGGCGGCGGAGAGATTATTGAAAACCCGATCCTCTCAAACTTCAAGGAGGGATTGTCGGTTCTTGAATACTTCATTTCAACCCACGGTGCCCGTAAGGGTCTGGCCGATACGGCTCTCAAGACCGCAGATGCCGGTTATCTTACCCGCCGACTGGTTGATGTTTCACAGGATGTGATCATTTCTGAAGAAGACTGCGGAACACTGCGCGGTTTAACCATCACGGCGCTTAAGAAAGCAGAGGAAGTCGTTGAATCATTGTATGACAGGATACTGGGCCGTGTTTCACTGCATGACATTCATCATCCCCAGACCGGCGATCTGATCATTACTGCCGGAAGTGAAATCACCGAAGACCTTGCGCACATTATTGACGAGTCGCCGCTTGAAGGCGTCGAAATCCGTTCGGTACTGACTTGCGAATCAAAGAAGGGCGTATGTGCCAAATGCTACGGGCGTAACCTGGCTACAGGCAGCATGGTGCAGCGTGGAGAGGCCGTTGGTGTTATCGCTGCCCAGAGTATCGGGGAGCCCGGTACACAGCTTACACTGCGTACATTCCACGTCGGTGGTGTTGCTGGTGTGAACATCGCCAGCGCATCGCGCATCGATGCAAAATATGACGGTGTGCTTGAAATTGACGAGCTGAGATCCGTTGACTATATCAGCGAAGCTGGAGAAAAATACGAAATTGTTATCGGCCGTTCCGCTGAAATGAGGATTGTTGACAAGAACACCAGGATTGCGCTGACATCGGCACACATCCCTTATGGAGCCAAGTTGTATTTCCATGATGGTGATGCTGTTAAAAAAGGACAGCTGATCAGTGACTGGGATCCATACAATGCCGTTATCCTCTCCGAGGTTGCCGGTAAGGTGAGTTTTGAAAGCATCATTGAAAATGTAACTTTCCGCGTTGAATCCGACGAACAAACCGGTTATCACGAAAAGGTTGTCATCGAGTCGCGCCAGAAAGCCAAGAACCCGGCTATCAACATCCTGTCCGCTTCAGGTGAAGTGGTTAAAATTTACGATATCCCGGTAGGTTCCCACATCAACACGGAAGACGGAATAAAAATAAAGGCAGGCGAGATTCTTGTGAAGATTCCGCGTGCCATCGGTAAAGCCGGTGATATCACCGGAGGTTTGCCTCGTGTTACGGAATTGTTTGAAGCCCGTAACCCGTCCGATCCTGCTGTTGTATCTGAAATCGACGGCGTGGTATCCTTCGCGAAAAAGCTGAAGAGAGGAAACCGCGAAGTCATCATTACTTCGAAAACCGGAGAAGAAAAGAAATACCTTGTTCCAACGTCAAAACAGATCCTGGCACAGGAAAATGACTATGTTCGTGCCGGTACTGCTTTATCTGACGGAGCGCTCACACCAAGCGACATCCTTGCCATCAAGGGACCGATGAAAGTCCAGGAATACATTGTGAATGAGATCCAGGAAGTTTATCGTTTGCAGGGTGTGAAGATCAATGACAAGCATTTTGAGACGATTGTCCGCCAGATGATGCGCAAGGTCGAAGTGGAAGATCCGGGTGATTCGAGGTTCCTTGAGGGTGAACTGATCAACAAGATCGATTTCCAGGAAGAAAATGACTGGATTTACGGAAAAAAAGTTGTTGAAGATCCGGGTGATTCCGCCACGCTGAAAGCGGGACAGATTATCAGTGCCCGTAAACTACGCGATGAAATTTCCATGCTGAAACGCAAGGACAAGAAACTGGTCGATGCACGCGATGCCAAACCGGCAACTGCGTTCCAGATCCTCCAGGGTATCACTCGTGCTTCATTGCAGACGAAAAGCTGGATTTCTGCGGCTTCGTTCCAGGAAACCACGAAAGTACTTACACAGGCAGCCATTAACGCCCGACAGGATGACCTGATGGGATTAAAGGAAAATGTCATTGTAGGTCACCTGATCCCGGCAGGCACCGGATTACGCGAATATGAGAACATCATCGTTGGCAGCAAGGAAGAATATGAAATTCTGCTGGCTTCTAAAGAAGAGGAATAAACAACATGGATATGCAGGACAAAAAGAATCCACTCAATCAGATCAACATTGAAATATCGGATGAAGTCGGCGAAGGCATCTATTCGAACCTTGCCGTTATCACCCATTCCCCGGCAGAGTTTATTGTTGATTTTGTCAAGATGATGCCTGGTGTTCCGAAGGCAAAGGTAAAGTCGCGCATTATCCTTACTCCGCAGCATGCGAAGCGTCTTTACAAGGCATTAAAGGAAAATGTTGCCAAATATGAGGCCATGCATGGCGAGATCAGGGATGTAGAGGGAGAAATTCCCTACAATTTTCCGATGCCTACTGCACAAGCGTAAAACATCCTTTATTTTTCTTCGAACTTCCGGAGGTTGTCCTCGTATGGTTTCGGTGAAACGTTTGATTTAACTGCCAGTTCAATGGCAGTTTTTTCATATTTAACCGCTTCCGGTTTGTTTCCAAGTTTAAACATCAGGCTGGCGTACAGGTCATTGTTTTCCGCCGTGCTCTTCAGCCGCATGGATGCTTTCGCCCAATCAGCTGCCTTTCCAAGGTATTTTACGTCCTGGGCGTTTTGAAGGAATGCTTTTGAAATGCGGTTGAGCATGTCATAATCAGTCAAATACCATTTGTCGATACCTGAAAAGGCCGCCTCTAAAAACTTATCTCCGCTGGAGGAACTGAGTTCAGCAGTGAATATCACTTTGTCTGCGCCGGCAAACCCCGAATCCCGTATTTTTTGCTTTACCAGGCCGATGGTTTCTTCGGTACCCGATCTGCTCCTGCTGACCGCGATAAGAGATTGAAGGTAAACATTGAAGATTTTTGTACTGACGGAGTCCCTGGTATACTGCTTTTCAAATTCCTTCTGATGCTTTATCAGGTAGATAAATTCCGGTGAATCCATGTCGGATGTGAACTGGTATATTATCTCCCAGTTTGGCCGGTTCAGCAAATCGCTTTCCTTTTGCGAGGCAAAATATTCTTTAAGCGGTTCGTTGATTGGCATATAGGCCCCCTGCAACCGGTCGAGGTATATGATCATGAATTTCGGATCACGGTTTCCGGCCTTGAATTTCTTCTCATAGGCGCTGAACCCTTCACCCGGCGTGAGTGCTGTATTCCCCATATCGAGATAATCCTGCACCTTTTGCGGCGCGCCAACCCGCTTATGAACCATTGCACCCGTTTTATCGATGAACAGAAGGGTAGGGTAGGCCCTGACCTGGTAATATTGCGACAGTTGCACACCTTCTCCCTTTTCCATATCAAAATGAGCGCAGATAAATGTTTTGTTGTAGTAATCTGCAATAACATCGTTGGTGAACATGTTGGCTGCCATCCATTTGCATGGCCCGCACCAGCTGGTGTAGGCATCCATGAAAATCATTTTATTTTCAGCATTGGCTTGCCACAGAATTTCAGCCCACGGTTTTTCAATGAAATTGATGGTGCGGTTCTGTGCGTGGCTGCTGATGGGAATGAGCATCGTGAGGAAAAGAAAAGCTTTGAGGATGTATTTCATTTTTGTTGATTTACCCGGATAACACATGAATTGATATTAATTTCGCGAAGGTAATACCATATCTTTGTATTTTTAGCAAAATTTTCTGCTGTGTATACCGGAGAAGTGAACGAAATTGTGATCATTGGTGCAGGAAGACTGGCTGCCCATCTCGGTAAGGCTTTTTTAAGGCAGGGAATGAAAGTGGTGCAGGTATACAACCGCACACCGGGTAGAGGAAGGGATCTCGCGAACAGGATTGGAGCTGGTTTCACGTCTGAAATCCCCGAGATATACCTGCAAGCGGACCTTTACATCCTTGCCGTTTCCGATTCGGTGCTCGGGGAACTCGCATCCAGGCTGACCCTGAAGAACGGCCTGGTTGTGCATACTTCCGGAACTGTTGAAATGGATATCCTGTCGCCCATTTCCGAAAACATAGGGGTTTTTTACCCTGTTCAGACATTTTCGCAAAACAGGCGGGTGAATTTCCAGACTATTCCCGTCTGCATTGAGGGAAACTCCGACTCAACGCTTCACACGCTTTCTGACTTTGCCAATAAACTGACAAACCGGGTGTACATCCTTGATAGTGATCAACGGAGACTTTTGCATTAAGCAGCCGTTTTTTCCTCGAACTTTACCAATTTGCTGTATGCTGTTTCTGAGGAGCTGCTGCTTGAACATGATATTCCGTTTGAATTGCTGAAGCCGCTGATTTTGCAAACTTCACGTAACGTCATTAAAGGGAACCTGGTTCAATATCAAACCGGGCCGGCAGTAAGGGAGGATACCAGGGTTCTCGAAAAGCACCGGGAAATGCTGGCGGGGCATCCCGATTATCTTGAAATATACAACCAGATGAGTAAAAATATTATCAAACAAAAAAAGACGCATGGCAAATTATAAGGAATTGCTGGTAAATATCAATACATTCATTTTTGACTACGATGGCGTTTTGACTGATGGAAGCGTAATTACCACAAACCACGGCGAAGCATTCCGCATTTCGAATGTAAAGGACGGATATGCATTGCAACTGGCGTGGAAAAAGGGATACAGGGTGGCTGTGATTTCCGGTGCCATGTCCGATTCGATGATTCACAGGATGAAAGCGTTGCAGATCACCGATGTTTTCATGGGTGTTGAAAAGAAACAGACAATTTTCAGGGAGTACTTAAAAGCGAACAATCTTAAACCCGAGCATGTATTATACATGGGCGACGATATTCCCGACTACGAGGTGATGCTGGAGGCCGGCGTGTCGGCCTGCCCTGCCGATGCCGCCGAAGAGATAAAATCGGTAGCCAAGTACATTTCTCATTTTAACGGGGGCAAGGGGTGTGTGCGAGATGTCATTGAACAGGTGTTGAAAGTGCAGGGAAAATGGATGAATGACGATGCGTACCACTGGTAAAATGAAATTCAACATGCAAAAGTCAGGGAGCAAAAATCAAAAGTGATGCAGACAAGCGGTTTCTCTTTTATTTCGGTGATACGATCACTGGCACAGCTGGTAAGGCTGCCAAATGTGCTGATCATCATCCTTACACAGGTGCTTCTGCGGTACTGCATTATTAAGCAGTATCTCTTTCCGGGTATGCAGGATGCAGTTTCACCGCTTCCCGATTTTCTGCTCCTTGTTTTGCTGACCGTGCTTATTGCCGTCGGCGGTTACATTATCAATGATTACTTTGATGTGAAAATCGATCGGGTAAACCGTCCCGACAGGCTGGTCGTTAACCGGTTGATCAGGGCCAACACGGCCATCAAGCTTCATATGCTTCTAAACGGTATTGCGATTTTGCTGGGATTTTATCTTTCCTGGCGGATAAAAGTGCTTAGCTTCGGGTTGATTTTTCCGTTTATTTCGGGATTGCTCTGGATTTATTCGGCCAGGTACAAACGGGTTTTTTTCTGGGGAAATTTTATTGTGGCGGCGTTGTCGGCATTTGTCATCCTGGTGGTCTGGCTGTTCGAATTTTTCTGGCTCCGCATGAATGCCATGCTGTTTACTTCTGTCATCGCGGAAATCAGGTGGGTTACTATCATTTTTATTGGTTATGCACTGTTCGCGTTCCTGGTTTCATTGGTGCGGGAAATTTTCAAGGATATGGAGGATGCCGAAGGTGATGCCCTGGCTGATTGCAGAACACTCCCGATTTCACTGGGGATCAGGAACTCCAAATTCATTTGCGGCGGAATACTGCTGGTCACCCTGGTTTTGCTCGTTTATTCTCAGGCAATCCTGTTCCTCCACAACTTTTATGCGGTTTCCTGGTATTTCGTTTTTACAGTTGAGCCCCTCACCATTTTTCTGCTGTATAAACTATTTACAGCAGAGAATAAAAAAGAATTTCATTTCCTGAGCAGCCTGTGCAAATTGATCATGCTCGCAGGGATCCTTTCCATGCTTGTGATTTTTATCAGTAATTGACGACTCATGATAACCAGACGATTAAACGGACGACATATCATCCTGGCTTCGCAATCGCCCAGGCGCCAGTACCTGCTGAAGGAACTCGGCTTTAATTTCGAGATCCGTGAAACCAATGTCAAAGAGGATTACCCGGCAGGACTGAAACCGGAGGAGATTGCTGTTTTCCTGGCAGAACTCAAGGCCGGCAGTTTTGATATTTCCAGGCTGGATGAAAAGGCGATCATTATTACGGCTGATACCATCGTGTCGCTGGGGGATGAGATTCTCGGAAAACCGGCCAGTTATGGAGACGCCGTCGTGATGCTGCAGAAACTTTCAGGACGAAAACACGATGTCATCACTGCCGTTTGCCTGAAATCCACGAAAAAGAAGCAGGTGTTTCATGTCCTGTCATCGGTCTATTTTAAAGAGCTCACCCTGGAGGAAATCGAATATTACATCGATAATTTTCAGCCGTTTGATAAAGCCGGGGGATATGGCATCCAGGAGTGGATCGGTTATATCGGCATCAATAAAATCGAGGGTTCGTTTTTCAATGTGATGGGGTTGCCGGTTAAGGAGCTTTACGAGGAACTGCTGAAATTCTAAGGTAAAATAACCACAGTAGGCAAAGTAGGGCACATAGGATGCCACCATTGGAAATTGATGTTTGGGAATGTGGGACAATGACCTGACACGGATTTTAGGGGTGCCTATTTCAGCGGAGAATCATTTACTGTACAATTGCATTCGCTGGAATCGGCGATTGCTTCAACAGAAACATCATCGATAAAATAAAAGGTCGATTTAAACAGCGAATCGGTTGCCGAACGGGTTTGAATGTTCCAGAATTCGTCGGATGGTGCAAAATCACCGATCGTTATCAGCCGCTCATTTCCTTTTGCTATGTAGATGCCGTGAATGCACATCCATTGATCCTGGTCGGTGAGATATTTGCCATTCCCCAGCAAGGTGTATGGCAGTTTTAATTTATGAGCATCCTGGCTCCTGATCTCAGTGGCCGAAAGGACTGCCCCCATCTCCCTGAACGCATAATTCGCCTTGCCCAGGCTTACATATGCCCTGATGCAATATAGCTGCCCCGAAACCAGTGCAGTATCGAGTTGTCCCCGGATGTATTCAAAAAACTCATTGCGGTTCAGGAAATAGAACTGGAGGCCCGCATATGCGTGACCGGCGTTCGGGACCTGGCCGCCTTTCCTGTTGAATTCGGTTCCATAATCGAGGCCGGGAGAGCAATCGTTGAAATAATCGGGTGTGGCAATGTTGGGGCTGCTCCAGAAGCTGGCAAGAGTAATCTGCCCCGGTTTGTCGGGACAGCCGTTCCTTTGTTCGAAACCGGGGTTCCTTACAAGATTCTGGGCATTCATCACGGCCGGCATGAACAAAAACAGGAGGACTACGTGGCGGATCATGGTGCGAAATTGAATAAATACCCCCCAAAGCTACAGGATTTATTCCTAATTTTGGCAAACTTTTCAGATGTGTGAAAATCGTTGATAATGAATGAAAAACCATTGATACTGATCACCAACGACGATGGCGTGAAAGCTCCAGGGATCCGTGCACTTATTAGCTACATCCGGCCTTTTGGCAGAATTGTCGTCGTTGCTCCCGACCGCCCGCAATCCGGCACGGCCCATGCAGTTACCATTGCGCACCCGCTGCGGCTTGAACTGATTTCAAAAGAGCCGGATTACGAAGAATACAACTGCAACGGAACACCTGCCGATTGTGTGAAACTTGCATTTAAAATTGTCATGCGCCGCCGTCCTGATTTTCTGTTTTCGGGAATCAACCATGGAAGCAACGCATCGATCAATATCGTATATTCAGGTACAATGGCAGCGGTTCTTGAAGGCGCCCTGGCAGGTGTTCCCTCCGTTGGTTTTTCCCTGAATAATTACAGCCATGGTGCTGATTTCAGTCCTTCGGAAGCATTTGTAAAGTCCATTGCTTCGAGTGTGATATCGGGAGGGCTTCCGCAGGGAGTCTGCCTGAATGTCAATATCCCGGATGTTCCAGCCGACAAGATCATGGGAATCAGGCTCTGCCGGCAGGCAGGCGGAACCTGGGAGGAAGATTTTGACGAGCGGGAAGATCCCAACGGACGAAAATATTATTGGATGAAAGGTGTTTATGCCCAGGTTGGAAACGGCGACGACACCGATCAGCAGGCAGTTGAAAACAACTATGTTGCGGTGGTGCCGGTTCAGTTTGACCTGACGGCCCATCATGCCATGGAATCACTTAGAAACAGGTTTTAATGCGGTATTATCTCATTGCCGGGGAAGCTTCGGGCGACCTGCATGCCTCCAACCTGATGCGGGAATTGAAATCGTTGGATTCTGCTGCAACGTTCAGGGCATGGGGCGGCGATTTGATGGAACACCAGGGGGCCGAACTTGTAAAACACTACCGCGACCTGGCCTTCATGGGTTTCCAGGAAGTTGTTTCCCATTTGCCGGCCATCCTGAATAATTTCCGGTTCTGCGAGAAAGATTTGCTCGGATATCGTCCTGATGTCCTGATCCTGGTCGATTACCCGGGGTTCAACCTCCGCATGGCAAAATTTGCAAAACAGCACGGCATACGTGTATTTTACTACATATCCCCCCAATTGTGGGCCTGGCATTCTTCACGGGTTAAAGAGATTAAAAAGTGGGTTGATAAAATGTTTGTCATCCTTCCTTTTGAACAGGAATTTTATGCAGGATTCAATTATCCGGTTGATTTCCTGGGACATCCGCTGCTGGATGTGATCAATGAAACGACGCAGGCACCCTCCCGGAAGGAGTTTCTCGACATGAACGGACTTCATGATCTGCCGGTGATCGCATTGCTTCCCGGCAGCCGGAAGATGGAGATCGAAAAGATGCTGAAGATCATGGCGTCTGTCCGTAATTCATTCGCAGGATACCAGTTTGTGGTTGCCGGCGCCCCTTCGATACCCTCCGGGTTTTACGCAGGCATCCTGAAAGAGGCGGGAATCAGGGTTGTGTCCGGTCAGACGTATCAACTGCTGAGCCATTCGTCGGCGGCGCTGGTCACCTCCGGCACAGCAACCCTCGAAACCGCGCTGTTGGGAGTTCCACAGGTGGTTTGCTACCGCGGAAACGTGTTCTCCTATCTGATCGCCAGGAGGCTGATCAACATCAGGTACATCTCACTGGTGAACCTGATCAGCGAAAAAATGATCGTACCCGAGCTGATCCAGTACGATCTGACCCGGGAAAAACTGGCGGAGACACTTGGCTCCGTCCTCGAAGCCGGGAAGGTGCGTTCCGCCATCCTGGAGGGCTACAATCAACTGAAACAGAAATTGGGAGGCCCTGGCGCATCTGCGCGGATTGCCCGTTTGATGATACAATATTTAACGCAATAGTAAGTTCTTTTTCCAATTAATCCGATTTATATGAAACATCTGAACAAAATCCTTCTTTTCCTGATCTGCAGTGCATTTGCTGTAAACGGTCATTCACAGAAAATGCCGCCGGCAAATTCATCGGGCCAGCAAAAAGTTGTCCGGTTAAACCCGGTGAAAGTTGATACGACCGATCCGAATAAAAAAGCGCTGAACAAATTTTCCAAGGAAACGATGTTTAATGTTGCGTCCCCGGCGAAAGCCATGAAACCTGAGGAGGTTCGTGCAATGAGTTTTTTCACCGACGGATCGAAAAAGGGAAAAACCGGGGACTACCAGGGTGCAGTGGCAGACTTCACCCGTTCGCTCGATCTTGTGAAAAATGTTAACACCTACGCGAAACGCGGGTATGCCTACCTGATGATTGGAAACTACGGCGCTGCCATCAGCGATGAAACCGAAGCACTGCGCCTTCAGGAATCATACATGAGGGCATATTTCGTGAGAGGCCTCGCCAGGTTTGAAACCGGTGACTACAAAGCGTCAAAGGCCGACCTTGACATTTTTCTCGACCGCGACCGCACGAATGCCATCGCATTCAACTATATGGCGGCCATCATGTTTATGAACCAGGATTTCAAGAGTGCCCTGGAAAATTACAACGAAGTGCTCCGGCTCGATCCGAAGTACCCTGATATTTATACAAACCGCGGAATGATGAGGCATTACAACCAGGATTTCAAGGGTGCCATCCAGGATTACAATGAAGCACTGAAAACGGATCCCAACAATGCAACCGCCTATAACAACCGCGGTGCGGCCAAAATGATGCTGAAGGAACTGGAAGCGGCAATGGTTGACTTCACCAAAGCGATCAGCATCAATACAAAGTATGCCGATGCCTACGACAACCGGGGGCGTGTAAAACATGCCCTTGGCGATACGCAGGGTGCATGCGAAGACTGGCAGGTTGCTTATGCAAATGGCCTGGCCGCCTCGAAAGACCTGATCCTGAAATTCTGCAAATAGGACGGTTTCGCTTGAAAGCAATACTTATACTGGCCTGTTTCCTGTTGATTGTTCTTTTTTCCCATGCCCAGAAATCACCGCAGAAGGAATTGATAGCATCCGGGATTCTGAAGGCAAAAATGGGCGATTTTAAAGAGGCGATCAGGGATTTCGATCAGGCGGCCGCACTTGATTCCACCGAAGCCGAGCCATATTACAACCGCGGCATCGCCCGCAGCGAACTGCATGACTATCCCGGTGCAATCAGCGATTTCAACAAAGTCATCCGGCTGAAGCCTGCTTACCCGGAACCCTATTATAACCGGGGGCTTGCGAAAGATTTGATGAAGGATTACGCAGGTGCCATCAAGGACTACAGCATCGCCACCTCGCTGAAATCCGCATATTACGATGCCTATCACAACAGCGGGCTCGCAAAATTCGACCTTGGAGAGTACCAGGAGGCGATCAAAGATTTTACAAGGGCCATCTCGTACAAGCCTGATTTTACCGAAGCGTACTACAACCGTGGACTGAGCAGGTTCAACCTGGATGATCACAGCGGCGCCGTCCAGGATTTCGATGAAGCGATCAAACTGGATCCCTCTCAATATGAATATTTTTCCAGCCGTGGAGCCGCCAGGGCTGCAGGCGGGGATTATAACGGTTCTGTTGAAGATTTCGTTACGGCCCTGTCGCTCAATCCGAAGGATGTCAATTCACGGATGAATCTAGCGCTGGCATACATGTACCTGAAAAATTTCCAGCAGGCGGTTTACATGTACGACCAGGTGGTTGAAGAAAACGCTTCGGCCGGCGAAGCCCTGTTGAACCGCGGGATGGCACTGTATTACCTGGCGGAAAAGGATGCAGCCTGCGAAGACTGGAAAAAGGCGTCATTGCTGGGTTTAGAAAAAGCTAAAAGCTATTTGTCGAAATATTGTGAGTAATCATGTATTACCTTTTGATTCTATCCCGATTAAGCAGGTAGAATAATGGAAATGCATCATGAACTCATGGAGGCCTTACCCGCTGCTGAGGCTGGTTTTTCCCTTTGCGGCCGGGATTATCGGTGAAGTCATCCTGGCCGGCTACGTCCCGGATCATTCATTCCTGGTCGCTGCCTTGCTTGCGGTATTGTTCATTGTATCCCTGGTCCTGCCGCTGGTTTTATCAAATTTCCGGCTGGGATGGATCACGGGACTGGTCTTCAACCTGTTCCTGGTCACGGCAGGATACCAGGTTGCTAATTGTCACCGGCCCGAAAATGCCGCAGATTTCCTGGGAAGGCATCCCGACGGTTTTTTTATCGCAACCATTACCGAACCGCCAACGGTAAGTTTATCGGCTGTTAAGGCCGTTCTCAGGGCCCGGTTTCGTCATGATTCCGCACGGTGGGTGAGTGCAGGAGGATATGCGGTTTGTTACCTGGCGGTTAAACGGCACGCCGTACCCTTGCAGTTTGGCGACCACATCCTTGTGCATGCCGGATTTGCAGCGATCACAGACAACTCCAATCCGCACACGTTCAACTATCCCCGTTACCTTAAAAACAAGGGCATTTCGCACCGCCTGTATACTGAGTCCTGGTGCTGGCAAAAAATCGGGCTTGAACCGGATGGAATTGTCCGCAGGATGGCATTCATGGTCCGTGACAGGCTGCTGAACATTTTGCGTGCCAACCATGTCGAAGGCCGCGAGTTTGCAGTGGCAGCTGCCCTGTTGCTCGGCTATGTCGACGAACTTGATCCTGAACTTCGCAACGACTACGCGGCAACCGGCGCCATGCATGTCCTGTCGGTATCTGGCATGCACGTCGGCATCATTTACGTTTTCCTGGAATTTTTGCTCGGATTTCTGAATAAAAGCCGGCCGGGCCGGTTGTTCAAGGCCATCCTGCTGCTGGCTTTCATCTGGTTTTATGCGATGCTGACGGGACTTTCGCCGTGCGTGTTGCGGTCTGCTGCAATGCTGAGCCTGCCGATCATCGGAAAGGCAATGAACAGGTCGCCCAATATGTACAACATCATTGCCGCTTCCCTGGTCTTTATCCTGGCCATGGACCCGTTCCTGATCCTGGATGTCGGCTTCCAGCTTTCCTACCTGGCAGTCACGGGAATCATTATATTATACAAGCCCATTTACGACTGGTATGTTACATCATCGTGGCTGCCTGATAAAATATGGTCGATCCTCGCAGTTTCAATTGCGGCCCAGGTGGCCACATTGCCGATCACGCTGTATACGTTTCACCAGTTTCCCAATTATTTCATGCTGACAAATTTATTCGTGGTGCCGTTGTCGAGCTTCATCATTTATGCAGGAATTTTTGTACTGGTGGTGGGCAATATCGCGGTCGTCGGTTTATTAAGTGCCAAAGTGCTTATTTTCCTGATCTGGCTGCTCAATTCAGCACTTCATTTCATCGAGCAACTGCCCTTTTCCACCATCCGCGGGATTTTTATTTCGACCCCCGAGATGCTGCTGCTTTACGTTGTAATTGCGGCCCTTTTTTTATTCATCATCCTCAGGCGGATTTCATATTTGTACCTGTTCCTGCTTGCTGCAATCGCATTCAGCAGTCTGATTCTTGAAGCCAGGGTTGACCGGTTGAACTCATCGCGCCTGATCATATTCAATGCCTCCCGCGAAGCGCTGTATGCCTTCAGCTCCCATGATAATGCCATTGTCCTTTACAACGGTCAGACCCGGAACGGGGGAGTTGCGCTGAAACCAAACCATTCGATGGTGCTTGCCGATATGAATGCCCACGGTGTTAAATATCTCAGGGAATTCCGGTTAGGCTTGAGAGAGCGTCCGGCGGAAATGGCAAAGGATTTTGTGCCTGTGATTGCTGCCGGTGATTTTATGCAGTTTGCGTCATGCAGGATAAGGATACTTGAATCGACCATCCCGAAAAGGATCCGCAGCTCCGTAAAAGTTGACTTGCTCATACTCTCCGGGAGCCCGGGAATTGAACTGGCAAACGCCGTTAAACTGTTTCACCCTGGACAGATCATCATTGATGCAACCAATTCCAGGTATAAAACAATGCGGTGGCTGGCAGAAGCAACCCGTTTAGGAGTTAAATGCCATGCAGTTACGTTGCAAGGGGCCTATGAGAAAGAATTTTAATAAGATATTTGCAGTTTGCGAAAAATAGGTTACTTTTGCAGCACAATTGAGGATCGGTAGTTCAGTTGGTTAGAATGCCGCCCTGTCACGGCGGAGGTCGCGGGT
>JBAXDH010000088.1:0-15248 GCA_037141055.1 bacterium
AACATTAGTAAATACTACCTATCCAGAAGCCATGTTAGCCCCTTCAAGGGGAGGGTGTGGGAGGGGTCATATTCAGCCATTTACAAATAAAAAAAATGATTTTTCACAGATTAATATCCCATTTGGCCAATATTTTCAGACATACTCTTTCCCTGGTTAGAAAGCGAATATTCAGTAAAGATAATGGAAAACCGGGGGAATTGTATACGAAGATAATATAAAAAATAAGCGACCCTGTTTATGAGGGCTCATGTTTGGTGGGAGTGACGAGTGACAAGTGACAAGTGACAAGTGACAAGTGACAAGTGACAAGTGAAAGGTCAGTTTGGCAATGTGAAATAAAAAGTGGCGCCCTGGTCAGGTTCGCCTATGGCATGGCAATGGCCGCCATGGCGGACGATAATCCGGTTGACATTGGCAAGTCCGACACCGACTCCTTCAAAATCACTGGTTTTATGAAGCCGCTGGAATACACCGAATAATTTGTCGGCATACTTCATGTTGAATCCGGCCCCGTTGTCTTTTACAAAATATGTTGTCTGGGTGCCGTCAGGAATGCTGCCTATTTCAATGACCGCATGAGGTCTTTTGCCCGTGAATTTCAGTGCGTTTGATATCAGGTTTGTCCACACCTGTCCGATAAGCTCCTCATCGCCCTGCATATCGGGAAGTGAGCCGATTTTTAGCGTAACATTCCTGTGTTGCATCTCAAACTTAAAAAAGTCGATGACCTGCCTGACCATTTCAGATGAATTGATCTTCGTCTTTCTCAGCTGGACAACATTTAACCGCGAAAATGCAAGGATTGCATCAATGAGATGGTCCATTTCTTTTGCAGCAACGGAAATTCTATCCAGGTGCCCCTGTTCTGATTCGGTAAGCCCGGTTGTTTTGGTTTCAAGGAAAAGGCCGATAAAGCCGTTGATATGTCTCAGCGGTGCTCTCAGATCATGCGAAATGGAGTATGAAAACGACTCCATTTCTTTATACGCTGCCTCCAGTTCGGCTGTGCGCTGCCTGACCCGCTGGTCAAGTTCTTTGTTCAATTCAAGAATTTCTACCTCAGCCTGTTTGCGCACTTTAAGTTCGGTTTCCAGTTCCAGGGTCCTTCGTTTAACCTCCTCATCCAGCTTCAGATTTTCCATTCTTAACTCATCTTCCAGCTGTTTTAGCCGCAGCATGGATGAAACGTGAGCGGTCAGTTCTGCTTCATCAATGGGTTTGGATAAAAAAGTATCGGCCCCCAGTTTCAATGCTTTTATACGGCTGGCAGAATCGGTTTGCACAGCCGTAATGATGATGACGGGAATTCGCCGCAGGAAGGCATCCTCCTTGAGAATCCTGCAGGTTTCATAGCCATCCATGTGCGGCATCACAAGGTCGAGCAAAATCACCTCCGGATGCTCTGCTCTTGCTTTCTCAATGCCTTCCTTCCCTGACCGCGCGGTGATGACCACGATATCAGGAAATGCATCCGATAACAGGCTGGACAAAACCACCAGGTTATCGTTATTGTCGTCGATGGCTAAAATTTTGATCATCCGTTTACATTAAATCGCCCAGCGGACCAAGATTGATGTTCAGGTCGCGGTCGGTGAGGTTAAAGTGCTTTTTAAGCTCTTCCATTTTCATCTCCAGTTTCATGAGGGTTTCACCCAGGCGCTCGATTTCATCCTCTGAAAGGGAGCCTCCGTCGACCCTGCGCATGGCCTGTTTTTCAACGAGCTTCCGGATGAGTTCGACGAGCGTCAGCACCAGCTTCGCAAGGCCTGAATCTGCATTGTCGGGGGTGAGTTTGAGCCGGGAATCTTCCACATTGGTAGTGAGTTTCCCGATCTCTTTTGAAATTCCGTCGAACGAGCCTGTGCTGAAGAGTATTTTATTTTCACTCATGGTGATATTTACTTTATGGTAATTTCAACAAAATTGTACGGCGGCCACGGTCCGGTCAGCACAAAGTTCAGCGCCGGAAGTTCGTCCTGGAGATGCTTTACTGTCAGGATCAGCTCATCCTCCATATCCTTGCCAAGTAAAAAAGTTGCATCGATGACGGTTGCATCCGATGCCATTTTTTTGAATTTGTACACTGCGTTCAACCGTGCAAGGTCGTCTGTAATCCTGGCAATGACCGAATCGGCGTATGCGACCAGCAGTTCCTCGAAACGGTGCTCTTTCAGTTTCCGGTCGACATAGTCACGGTATACAGAGTTTTTGACGGCAGGTTCGGCGCCGGCATTTGCTGGCTCAGCCGGGACAATTTTTTTCTGCAATTCAGCCTTCATTTTGTCGGAATCACAAAAAACTTTTAATCCGAATTCGTGCTTGTCCCTGACTTTTTCAAGGTTCTGAGTAAATTCATCATGGTTTCGCCCGAGCATTGTTATCATTTCCTCCGTCGATTCCATGACGGAACCAAAACGCATGGGCAGCAGGGTGAACTGTTGTGCAAGGGCATCGACCACCCTGGCATATTCAATGGCATTTGACCGGTCGGCAAGTAAAACGGATTTTTCAACATCTCCAAAAACGGCTGCCAGATCTTCGTAAAGGCATGCATGCAATTCCGACCCTGCAATCCCCTCCATTTCGCTCAGCAAAATGTTTAGCCTCCCGTGGTCTGCCTTAACCGACAAAATTGAATATAACATCTTCTCCATTACAACACTGAATTGATTGTTTTTCTAACGTATCGGTTGCTGTTGAAATGATTGGTCGCGTTGGGTAAAGGTGGTTGCGTTGCGCTAATTTTTTACCGCCGGCGGTTTTCCCGATTTCAGATTGTCCATCGTTTCAACCGAACTCAGCAGCAATTTCACGCCGAGGTAAACCAGGTCGACATCGGCGACTGAAATGACAATATCGCCGGTGAGGATGACCCCTTTGTTCAGGACCCTGTCGAGGAGTTCCAGGATGGTGATATCCTTTGATTTGTCAACTACATTGTCATACATTCCCCGTGTTTTTATAGGTTGATAAAACTGAATGGCGGCCATGGTCCGGTTGCCTCGACAACGAACCCGAAGTTGCTGTACTTGTTTGTCAGCCGGTCGACGGCAGCAACGAATTCGATGGCCCTGTCCTTTGCCACCAGGAAACAGGCATTCAGGATCATGTTTTCATTTCTTCCCGAAAATTCCTTCGGCACCAGGTTGTTAAGCCCGGTTGATGCACTCAGTGATTTGAATTCATTGTAACATTCCTGCCCGTATTTCTTGCAAAGCCGGTCAATTTCATTGTCAATCAGTTCGATTTTTTTCCTGGAAAGCAAAAATGCTTTTCCCGGCGAGCTTGACATAATCTGTTTTTCGAGGTCGGCCGCTTCCGGACTTAAATTGTCGATGTGCTCCTTCAATACAGCCTGGTTCGAGTAGATTTTAATGGCCCATTCCTCCTTCTTCCCGATGAATTCAAGGTTCCTGGTCAGTGAATCCGAATAATCCCCGATAAATTTGGTCAGGGTTTCCGCTGAATGATAGATGGTGCCGAAATTGAAAGGGATCACCGTGTAATCTTCCATCAGCAAACTGAGGATGGTCACATGCAACCGGGCGTTTAAATCCAGCCATCTGAGGTCCGCCAGGTTCTTTTTCAGGTTTTCTTCCGAGAATTCTGAATCAGAAACCATTTTTACGATCGCATGAAATCCCCCGGCTGAAATTGTTTCCAATCCTGCAAACCCGGGTTTCCTGCCTAGTTGAGGGAGATCATTGGAAATGCCAAAGGCATATATCAGTTCATTGGCCATGCAGCGGGGTCATTTATAATTGCGAACATCAGTGCGATTTTTCCCTGATAAAAAAATGAATCTACTGGGAAACGCTGTCCATTCCTTCAAACGAGTTGAGCCGTTCGAAGGCGGTGATCTCGAGTTTATCGTCCATCTTTACCATGTAGAACAACCTGATCTGTTTTGCAGGCAGGTTCATCGATTTTAAAAATGAATCGTTTTCGTACACCTCTGCAATGGCACTCCAGATGTCCTGCACTTTTTCAATTTTTATGACCGTTACATCGAAACAGTTAATGTTCTCTTTCAGAAACTTAACTACAATTTTTTTTACATCGATAATGTTGCCCATTTTTATCCCTCCTTATTTCGCGATTTCGTTACTTGTTTTGTTTGTCTTCCCTGATTTTCTGCAGCAATTTCAATAATTCATCTTCCTTCTGGTCGTACTCTTCCTCATCGATTTCATCCATTTCAAACCTGAGCTGCAACCGCATCAGCCTTTCCTTGATGGCGCCTTCGTCCGATGTTTCCTTCTCGATGACATCGTTGATTTTCTTTCCGATGAAAATGACACCTTTCAAGGGTGCGAGCAGTATATCGTCGATCAAAAACATGTTAAATTCCTTTGGTATTGATTACAAGGTTCACAAAATTATACGGAGGCAGCGTCCCGACATATTTAAAGGTCATGTAAGCCCCGTATTTTGCATCCAGTTCGTTCACCGCATCGTCAAACAATGGTTCTGAGATGCTTTTGATCAGGAATGCGGCGTTCAGGATCATCATCTCTCCGTAGTTGTCGTTGACTTTCACATCTTCCGACAACGGGGTAAGCACGTCGAGGATGATGTCTTTATAATTTCCAGTCTCCTTTTTAAGCGCTTCGGCAACCATTTCCCCGATTTTCATGCGCTGGTAATGTGTTTTATCAACAGGCAAATTTAATAGTTTTGCCCGGAGCGATTTAATATCATCATATTTTTCGACGATGTTTTCATAGATTGCAGCATCATGTGCCAGGATCTTCAGGCCAAGCTCTTTTTTCCCTTCCATCTTATGGAGCATGTCGTTGAATTTCGGGTAATCATTTTCGAGGATTCTCAGGATCCCTGCGTCATCGTCGTGCTCGGAGATGGTTGAGAACCTCACGGGCAGCACAGTGAATTGTTTCATCACCTCTTCGAGGACCTTCTCGTGGGTCGTCATGTTTACCCTGCGGGCTTCATACTGGATGATCGGAGAGTTGCTGACAATGGCGCTGATATCCTTGAAGTTGATGCCGTAAACAAGGTCGGCGCGCTT
Organism: bacterium; assembly: GCA_037141055.1. Taxonomy (GTDB): domain Bacteria; phylum Bacteroidota; class Bacteroidia; order Bacteroidales; family FEN-979; genus CAIVAT01. Next base: position 5,033 of record JBAXDH010000088.1, read on the forward strand.
GCCGATGCCGATCGGTCCGAAATCAATCGGGTCCGAATGTCTTACAATTCCATATATGTATTTTCCTTCTTTGGGAATTTCCAGATCGTTGCTCATAACTGTTTATCAGATGGTTTGTTTTACAGTTCCCATTTTTCGGGAAAAATTTTCAGATCAATAAAGTTGAAAATAGGCAGCGGAGCGGTATAGACGAAATCGCAGCGGTCCTGGTATTTCACCCCAAGATCGGCCATGATGTTGTCGAATTCCATCTCACGCCCGCTGTTCACCAGGAATGCCGTATTCATAAACACGGCATCCGTGCCGGTTTTGTTGTGCTTGAACTCAAAAACCGACCTGCGGAATGCATCGAGGATGCCTTCCATTTCCACCGCTTTCTTTTCAACAAGCAGATGTTCGACCAGGTTTCCGGCTTCTATGATTTTCATGTCTCGTGTTGCCTTGTCGTCGAGTTTTTCAATTTCCGCCCTGATTTTTTGCAGTTCGACATGCTCCAGGTCGATCTCCTTGTATATCGTTCCCATGTTTTTCCAGGTTCCTCTCACATTGAGTTCGACCTTGTTCTCAAACTGCTTCAGCAGTTCCATGAACTCGCTGTAACGCCGGTTGAGCAGGTTGCGTATTTCATCGGGTGTAGCGGCGATGGTGCCGAACCTTATGGGAAGAATGCTTCTGAATTCCTTCATTACCTCTTCGATCACCTTCTGATGCGCAAGCATGTTTTCGGGGTTGACCACAAACCTGCTGAGCGGATGGTCGCTCACCACCATGCATAAGCCGTCGAACCCGATGGTTGAGACCAGGTCGCCGCGTCCGCCTACGCCGATGGGGCCCAGGTTGATGTCGTAATCCGATGCGATGATGCAATAAATATATTTTCCGTCTCTCTGCATATTATTCCTTTATTTTTACCAGGATCAAATTTTCAATTACACGTTCTTTTACCAGTGAAATAGTTTCATCGTTCGACGACTGCTTTGCCGCCATGGCATAATCAAGCAGGGTATGGTAGGCCTTCTTGATACGGTTGAAATTTTCCGTGTCATCACTGTTCAGGCTGTTGTCGGGATGAAATAATTTCGCTTTTTCGAAATATGCTTTTTTTATTTCAGCTTCAGTTGTGTGTTCCCGCATGCCAAGCTCTTTTTTTGCATTCGCAATCTGCTCCGGATCCAGTTCCCTGACTTCCAGGGTGAAGAAACTGTAACACGGCAGCGGACCCACCAGTTTGAAGTTCAGCGACCCTTTGAAGTCTTCGTCGAGTTTGTCGATGGCCAGTTCGAATTTTTCCTTTTTATTCCTGTTGAGGAGAAACGCGGAATTTGTGATCATCTCGTCGTTCATCACATCATGCATTTTTATATCGACGCATAGGGCAGACAAGGCATCCAGTATCTTCAGTTCAACATGCTTGTTTTTTTCATCCAGTTTTTCCTGGATAAGCATGCCCACCTTCACCTGGTCAATTTGGGAGAGATGGTCGACAGTGTTCAGCAATGTTTCCTTCAATTCAATGATGTCGGGATGGTTGGCAACATATTTCAGGGTTTCGGAAAAATCAGCCCAGGTCACTGCGATGTCAATTTCCGTCAGGTATTCGATTTTTGTCAATGCATCTATTACCAGCTGATGGCCGTTTGAGAGGATTCTTATAACGGCCTCCTTCGAAGCGGCAATTGTTCCGAGCCGCATGGGTAGGAGCATGTTGAACCCTTTGCCCTGGAGTTGCTCAATGGTTTCCTGGTGGTGAACCAGCAAATGTCCGAGGGATTCCCGGTCGGAATAATCGAGCACTGTCCCGTCCCTGTCTGAAACAATTGCAGAAATGTTCTCAAATGTAATGGCATACACTCCTGAATTTTCAAGTAATTGAAATTGAGTGGTTCCATAAAAATTCGGAACAATCCCGTAGATGTATATTCCTTTTGCGGCCATTCCTTTGGTTGATTAGTGGTTGATTAAAACCTTCCGGGTTTTTAAACCCGGAAGGTTTGATTTGTTTACTTTTTGGTTGAATTTTGTTTCAACACCAGTTGTATGGCTTCTTCAAAATGATTTTCCAGGATGTTTATCTCCCCGGTGATCTCCGCCTGTTTTCCCTTGTTTTTATCGATCAGTTCCCTGATGGCGAGCATTGCGGCTTTCCTGCAGATAAATTCGATGTCGGACCCGGTGAGGGTTTCGGTTTTCGAGGCCAGTTTGCCGAGGTTGACTTTTTTGCCCAGGGGTTTATTCCGGGTATGGATGCCGAATATCATTTCCCTGGTTTTGACGTCGGGCAATGGCAATTCGAAGATCAGGTCGAACCTGCCGCTTCGCAGCAGTGCCGGGTCGATTAAGTCGATGCGGTTGGTGGCGGCAAGCACGATCACCCCTTTCAGATCCTCGATGCCGTCCATCTCCGTCAGGAACTGGCCGATCACCCGTTCGATCACGCCTGAACCTGAACTGTCGGTACTGCGCCTGGGTGTGAGACTGTCGATTTCATCGAGGAACAGGATGCAGGGGGAGGCCTGTTTTGCCATTCTGAAAAGTTCCCGCACCCCTTTTTCGGATTCGCCGATGTAGCGGCTCAATATCTGCGGACCTTTTACCGAGATGAAATTGACGCCGCTTTCACTTGCAAGCGCTTTTGCCAGGTATGTCTTGCCGGTACCGGGCCGCCCGTGAAGGATGATTCCCTTGGGAGGCTTGGTGTCGGCTTTCTTGAAGAGTTCGGCATATTTGAGAGGCCATTCAACGGTTTCCATCAATGCCTCCTTTATCTCGTCGAGGCCTCCCACATCATTCCATTTGACGTCGGGAACTTCCACGAACACCTCCCTGATGGCCGAAGGCTCCACCTCTTTCATGGCGTCCACGAAATTATCCATGGTCACCTCGAGCGACATCAGCAATTCGTAGGGAATTTCCGACATCTCGAAATCGATCTGGGGCAGTATTTTCCGCAATGCGGTCATCGCCGCTTCGCGGGCCAGTGCTTCGAGGTCGGCACCCACAAACCCGTGGGTGATCTCGGCAAGTTTCTCCATATCCACGTCCATCGACAATGGAATTCCCCGGGTATGGATGTGCAGTATTTCAAGCCTTCCCTTTTTATCGGGAATTGAAATGGAAATTTCACGGTCGAACCGCCCCGGTCTTCTCAGCGCAGGGTCGATGGAATTGGGAATGTTTGTGGCACCGATCACGATGACCTTTCCCCTCGATTCGAGCCCGTCCATCAGCGACAGAAGTTGTGCAACCACGCGTTTCTCAACCTGTTTTTCGCCGCCCATGTCTTCCCGCTTGGGTGCAATGGCGTCAATTTCATCGATGAAAATGATGGCAGGCGCATGTTGCTGAGCCTCCTCGAAAATCTTCCTGATGCGTCCTTCGCTTTCACCATAGAACTTGCCCATGATCTCGGGACCGGAAATGTTGATGAAATAGGCGTCCGTTTCATGCGCCACAGCCCTGACAATGAGCGTTTTTCCGGTTCCCGGGGGGCCGTACAGGAAAACTCCTTTCGGCGGCTGCACGCCAAGGCGTTCGAAAATCTCCGGGTATTTCAGCGGAAGTTCAATCATTTCGCGGATGCGCTGAACCTGGTTGCCCAGTCCGCCAATGTCTTCGTATGAGACTTTGCTTTTGCGCTCTCCTTCCTGTTTTACCAGTTCCAGCTGAAAAGTTGTGTTCGGGTGTATCAGCACGACCCCTTCGGGGCTTGTTCCGGTAACGGTGTAATCTACAGAGCGTGATCCGAACAGGTTTGCCCTCACCTTGTCGCCTTTTGCCACGGCGAGCCCGTTCATGAGCGATCCGATGTATTTGGCGTCGTCGGCCTTGAGCGAACCCGACTTGGTTTCGGGCTTCAGTTTGATTTTGGCAGCCTGCCGGCAGGTGGTTTTAGAGACCTTTATCTTTTCATCGATCCCGGCCTGGGCATTTTCCCTGGTAATGCCGTCAATCTGGATAATTCGCTTGTCCCTGTCTTCGGGGTAGCACGGCATGATTTTGACCGGGGTGGCACGCTTGCCTTCGATGAGGATCACCTCACCGCTCTCCAGTCCGAGCAGGGCCATATCCTTCGGATCGATCCTGGCAATGGCGCGGCCTACGTCCTTTACAAGTGCTTCTTTTACGCGCAGGGCTATTTCGTCTTTACTTTTCGACATTATGTTGATTTTTTTACGACTTTGTCATTCCCGGCCAGGTACGATTTTAACTGACGCAGCGCAGGAATGCCCTTGATCTCTTCTGCAAACATGGGCACCTCAACGATATTCATGTTGCCGAATGTTTCGCTGATGCTTTTGAGGTAAGGCAGTTGACCTGCTTTTCTCCGGTTGCAGAAGTCGCAACCGTCAGATTCCATGACATTGTTCACGATGATTTGCCCGGCAACGATCTCCGATTTACCCAGGACGGAAAGCAGCCTGCCTGTTTCCATAATCGCCATGGCTTCAGGAATGCAGACAGGGATGAATTCACATTTGGTATGATCACGCAGGATATTTTCGATTCTTTTCACCATCTTTTTCAGCCCGAGCAGGAACGTATCCACGGCGTCGGGCTGGTATGAGCCCGAAAAGCTGGTAATCATGTAGCGGTACTTCCACCGCATCCGGGCGGCGACTTTTATCCACTCATCCAGTAATTTCGGAGAGGAGATCAGTCGCAGGGCATGACCGGTAGGGGCTGTATCCACAACATATTTTTCGTATTCGCCCTGTTCGATGAAGTCGATGATGGTTTTAAAGCTCATCACTTCATCGATGCCGGGAATCGACAGGCTGAGCATCTCCTCGATGTCTTCATTGTCGAGACTGGTGGATGTTTCCAGCAGTTTCTTCAGTTCGGCCTGGTGCTCGGAGATGAAAACGGTAAGCGCCTCGTCGGCAACAACTTCGATGGCCGAAAGGTTGTCGGCACCTTCTACCTTCACCACGTTATACCCGATGGGTTGTCCCAGGCAATCGGACACTGAATGGGCCGGATCCGTGGAAATGAGAAGCGTTTTGTATTTTTCCGACAGTGCAAGGGCAGTGGCAATGGCGCAACTGGTTTTTCCAACTCCGCCTTTACCGCCGAAAATGATGAGTTGAAGGTCGTTGTTGTCTAAGCCAGTGATTGCCATTACATTATTTTTTTATCCTGATCTCAAGGATACCGTTTGTGAACTTGTGACGCATGTTTTCCTTCGCAACTTTAACGGGGAGCAGCAGTTCTTTACGGTATGTCCTGTTTTTACCGGTTGCAGAGAGTTCCAGGATATCCGCCTTCAGGTCTATTTTGATATCAAATTCATCTATCCCGGGCATTTCGGCAAGAATCACGATTTCATTCTTCTCATCAAAGATGTCGGTTATCGGTTCCCGCTCTTCATCGACCTTCGGTCCCTGGGGTGTTTTTTTAATATTTCCGAACGTCTCCACTTTCGGGGTTCCGCCGCCTGCCGTGTTGATGGTGAACCCATAAACACCTTTCATGCCTTTTTTGAGGTGATCAAAATTGATCTCTCCCTCTTTTTTGATACCGCCCTTGTCCTCCAGTTTCCCGGCAAGGTCCACCAGCTTTTCAATGCCTTTGAACAGGCCGCCAAGTCCGAAGATGTCAAAATCGGCTTCTTCCTTCTTTTCTTTATTTTTATCTTTTTCCATGGTGCTGAAATTTTTATGGTTTATTTGAGTACCTCACCTCCGACCCCTCCCTTTGCAGGGGAGGGGAGGGTGGGGTCTATCCTTTATTCATAGCCTCCAGCTTTTCCAGCCGCGCTTCGAGTGCGTCCTGTTGCTGCATCAGCTCTTTTTCCCTGGCTTTTGTGGACAGGTAGGTGTCTTCCTGCCACCAGTTGATGCCCATTTCCATGGCCTTGTCTACGGAAGCGACCAGCAACCTGATTTTAATGGTCAGCAAATCTATATCTGCAATCTGTATTTTGATATCGCCGGCAATAACGATCCCTTTGTCGAGTACTCTTTCGAGAATATCGGCTAGACCGGTTGCCTGTATTGAATGGGTAGGTTCCGACATGACTCGTTGTTATTTAGTAATCTATTGACATTGTTTTCCACTCTTTGCTATCGTCTTTCTTTGACTTTTTGACTTTTTCCAAAGGCGTGGCAATATGCATTTCCCCGGCCTTCACATCATAGTATTCCTGAATCTCCTTCAACCGGTTCTGAATGATCTCTAGTCTTTGTACCATTCTGATCTCTTCGCTCTTCAACCGCGTTCTTTCTTTTTCGAGCATGTACAATTTGATGAAATCCGAATCCTCTTTGTTGGGAATCCCTGATTTGACGACGCTCTGCATGCTTTTAATGCTCTGAAGCCCTTTTAATCCGCTGGATATTGGCATGACGTTTTTTTTTACAAGGTAAGGATGTATTGTTGATTTATTGCCTGACAAACAGACTATTTCCTGCTATTTTCCCGGGTGTACGTTTCGATGAGTTCATCAACGATGAGTTTCACCTTTTCCTGGTTGGTTTTCGAGCCGATACGGCTTGTTTCGGATGTAAGAATATCCTGGCAGATCTTTCTGAACATGTCCTTCGATTTCGAGGGGGTCGTATTCAGGGTAGCCAGCGTTTTGGCAATCATGATGGAACCGCGGATCGTAGGGTCGAATTCAGTTTTGCCCGATTCGCGCAGTCCCCTGACAATTTTCACGATTATTTCGGTGTCTTTCAGCGAAAGGTTCGATTTTGCCTGGGTGATCTTCAATTCGGTTTCATAATCGAAGTGGTCGAGGTCCATGGTGACCATGCGGTCGCGAAGGGCGTCCTGGGTCCTGTTAACGCCGGCATACTCTTCGGGGTTTGAGGTGAAAATGGCCCGGAATTCGGGATGCACCTTCATGTAGTAATCCTCTTCTTTCGCTGCGGATGTGCTCAGCATCCGTTCCTGCAGGATGGGCAGCAGGATATTGTTCGCTTCCGGGCGCGAACGGGTAAATTCGTCGTATATCAGCGTGAATCCGTTTTTCACAGCGATGGTTAACCTGTTGTTCACCCATTGCTTGCTCATGTCCTCCTCGTATTTATGCACGGAGTGAATGAACTTGTCGTCCAGTTTCTTGTATTTATATCCCTGCTCGCTGCCGATGAGATCGGAAGTTTTATACTCGGCATCTCCGTGTATGATGACTACGGGCCGGCCGATCTTGCTGGCCAGGTGCATGGCCACTGTTGTTTTTCCGGTTCCCGAAGGACCTCTGAAGTGTACCGGAAATCCTGCCTTTACATAAGTAAGACCACGGCTGGTGATATCTTTGATGTAATCGGTTTCTACAAAATTCGACATCGGCTTTAATTCAAGCACCGTGTTCATTTCATTATTGTCGCTCATGAGATGTGTGTTAATGTGTTAATGTGATGATGTGATGATGTGATGATGTGCTGTCAGCTGAATGGCTGATTCGGTAGTTGTTCCAAAGTGGTTCTCCAGATGGTCCTGGCTTCTTCTATATCCCTGGTAATTTGCTCTTTTACAATCATAAAGGCTTTTTGCTTTGCCTGGAATTTCGCGAGTGCCTCATTCCGTTTTGTGATGCTCTTGCTGATATGGTCTAAAGCCTTGCTCATTTTTAAAATATTAACGGATTCCTTTTCCTCCGCAACGGGTGCAAGTCAGCCCGTCGCCCGATCTTCCCGTTCCTTTGCAGTGCCCGCATTTGATCTTCGAGTCGGAGTGGAACTTTCCTTTGCCTCCGCACACGATGCACGGAACCCTGGCTCCCAAAGGATTTTTACCGGATCCTGAGCAATATACGCATGTTATGACGGGTTCCTCCAGTGAAACCACCCCGGTGCCGCTGCAAACCAGGCAATGAGAGATTGTTGAAAGCAGGTCGTATGGATCTTTTCCCGTACCACTGCAGAACTGACAATTGAGGTTATTTTTCACGGCGCCGTTTGTATAAGAGGTTAAACTTGACGGAGCCGAAACGAACGTGTCATATTTTGCATGGACAATTCGCTTCGGCTCCGTTCATAATTCCGACACTATTTTATCGGGTAATAAATATTGTCAATTTTTTGCACTTTACCTGTGTCGAGCAGCCCTTTGGCCGTAAATCCAAGCTTCATCCGCGTTTCCCCCAAAGGTTCTTCCATTTCAGAGATTTTCACTCCCTTGGGATGCCTGTTGATATAATTGAGCACTTTTTCTTCAAGTGTTTTCGGCAATTCCTGGATTTGGACAGGAGCGGGTTCTGCTTTTGCCGGTGCCTGCACTACAGCTGCAACCGGTGCCTGCTTTACAACCTCAGGAGCGGCTTGTTTTTTTTCTTCTTTCTTTTCGGCTTTCTTAGCTTCACTTTTTGATGGCTTTACAACGCCTGTTTTGCGTATCTGCGCCATTGCATCCTGCATTTTGCCCCACTCGGCTCCTGCATCCACCCTGTTTTGAAGCAGGTCGGCTATCATGCTGGCAGTCGATTTTTCGATATCCTTCACCTCTTTGCGGATTCCTTTGATAGCCGAATGAATTCCCTTCATTATGCCATTGAAATCGCTGAGCCTTTCCGTTTCGCCGTTGGCAAGATCTTTCCTCAGTTTCTGTGCCATTTTTTGATTTTCTTTGCCGATTTCCGCCAGTCTCTTCTGGAAACCCTTCAGCATTGTCTTGGTATATTCTACCCTTTCAGACAGGTTTTTTCCCAGTTCAGCCCTGAGTTCGGCCGACATATCCTGGTGCTCCTGCTCAAACCGGTCGAGCATGCTGTTTGTATTCTTGAAAATTGTGGAAACCTCGTCGTTGATCGTTTTGATATCGCTGTTGATGGATTTCATCAGGGCATCAAATTCCTTCATCCTGATTTTTTCGTTCTTCATCCTTTCAGCCCGATCCTGGGTAAAGGTTTGGTTCAGTTCGTCAGACATTTGCTCCCTGTCGGTGGCAAATTCTTTGATCATGTTAAATGTGGAGGTCTGGATTCCGGCAACTTCCTTCTGGATCGAAGCGATCGAACCATGTATTCCGGACATTAACCCGTTGAAGGCATTCAGCCGTTCCTTTTCGCCGCGGGCCAGTCCTTTTCTCAGGGAGGCGGCATTTGCATTGAGGGATGCAGCCATTTCCATCTGATCCTTGCGGAAACCGTCGAGCGTGTGCTGTACTTCGTTTACAAGTTCTTCATTGTCTTTGATGCGTTGTTTGAATGAAGCGAGTAAATCTTCTGTCAAATTTTTCATGTCTGAAGCTAGTCCCATTTTTTTATCTCCTATGTTTAATGATATGTTTTGTTGGTTTGGTTAATTAATGTCGTTGATTAGCTGATCTTTAACTTTTTTTATGTCCTTTATCATAATCTGGTCGCCTTTCATCAGCAGATTTTCAAGGCATGTCCTCATTTTATTATGCATTTGCTGAAAATCCAAAAATGTCTTCATAACAGCTTCCTTTCTCATTTCCTGTAGTTTGGAAATCCGGGCAAGTTGTTCTTTAATGATCGAAATCTTTTCGCAGTTGTCCTGCGTGGTAATGTCTTTAATGTCGAGGAGGCTGTTTTTAAGTGATTGAGCAGTTGCTTTCTGGGCGTCGATAAAACTCAAAAACTGGGCTTCTGCCTCTTTTTCTTTTTCGTCGAGCACACTAAGAATTCCCGACATCATCGTGTTGTAATCTTTTTTACGAAGGGAGCCGTTTTTCGCAAGGTTTTCGCAGAGCCTGGAATTCAGGAGGGCTCTCTCCTGCTTTAGTTCATACAGGGAGTGATGAACATTGTCGAAGAGGAAATGGGAGGATTCCGTAATGTTTTCCGACGACTGGAAGGCCGTTTGAATTTTCTGAATGCGCGATTCGTAGGAGTTGATGATGTTTCCGAAAAATCCATCGATGTTCATTGCAGGCCGTGTGTCCATATTGAATTATTTGATTGTTGATTTTTAATTGACTGATTTCCAGATTTGCGGGTCACTGAGCGAAGTCGGAGTGACTGTTTTATTTTTGAAGAAAAGAGAAATTCCTGGTAACTCATGCTTCCTGGATTTACAGGTAAGGATGTTTAGCAAGAATAACTGCTTTTACTGCAAGTTGCCTTATGCGGCTTTTGCAGTTAATCCGATTGCTTCTGCATATTTCAGGTATGTTTCAACAGAGGCTACGACTACCCTTGCTTCAATTGCAAGAAGTTCGATACCAACCAAAGAAACTCTTACCCATGCGTCAACAACAACACCTTTGTCAAGGATACGGTCGATTACCTCTACGAGGCTGGATGATCCGA
>JBAXDH010000089.1:0-15110 GCA_037141055.1 bacterium
GATGAAATCAGGCGATTTTGTTGTTTGGGTTTTTTCTTTGTTTCCGCCTGTAATTTCCTGTCAAATTTATTCAATTTTCCATTTCCCCGGGCAAAGAAGTCATGCCCCAAAACCAAACCTTTGACTTTGAAAATAATTGATACTATCATCCAGCTCCTTCCAATTTTATGCAATTCCTTGCACAGGTGAATTTTTGTCCCGCGTGAATTTTCTTATTAAATTGCAGCGAACTTTATTGAACCCATTATGAGACCAACCACCGAAAGCCTTACCAAAATTGGTCTTGCCATATTGATGTTAATTTGCCTGTTCCAGTTGCCGTATGGTTCTTACCAACTCATGAGGTTCCTTTTCTTGGTTGGATTTGCCATACTTGCTTACTATGAATATGAGCGGAAGAATATCCCGATAGTCATCGTGTATGTTGGATTGGCGATATTGTTCCAACCACTGGCGAAGATACCGCTGGGTAGGACGGTTTGGAATATTGTTGATGTAGTTGTGGCAATGGGGTTGGTCTTGAGTGTGTTTTTACAGAAATCTAAAACCAAATCAGAAAACAACGAAAACCTATGAAAACTGAAGAGAAAAGGTCATTTTTGTAAAGTTTACCCATCTGGCAAAAAAACATTCGGTTATGAAAACAAAGATATTGATTCTGTTTTTGAATGGTTTGATTCCAATGCTGCTATATGCCCAGAATATCGACTGGTTTCAAAAGGGGCTTGACACAAGAGACACGAAGAAACAGATAGAATTTTTCACGAAAAGTATCGAACAAGGAAGTGATTTGGCTGCTGCATACTTCTGCCGTGCAGATGCAAAACTCGGACAAGGAGATGTACAGGGAGCAATTGATGACTTTTCTAAATGCATAGAAATCGACCCTGAAGATGTCGGAGCATATTTAGGCAGAGCATTGGCAAAACAACATATTTCCATCGACTATCAAGGAGCTGACGCAGATATTATGAAATCGTTTGAGCTTGATCCCACAAATCCTAGTTGCGTTAATTTGGTCAATGAGTTATACCTGAAAAAAAAAGATTGCCCGAATGCGATTATTTTTTACCATAAAGTATTGAAGGATTTCCCCGATAATGCTGTGGTTTATTGTAACCTGGGATATTGTTATTTGGAAACGCAGGACTTTTCGCTTGCATTGGAATACTTCAGCAAAGCTATTTCATCGCAAACAGAAAACATTAATGCCATTCTTGGCATTACCTTGGTTTATTACAATAGTAATGACATGGCGAATGCGAAAAAATGGTTGGATCAAGCCAAGGAATTGAAGCCAGTATTGCAGCAAGGTGTTGCGGGGTTCGAAACTTTCAAGAAGGCAGGTTACAGGTTTAGCGACAGAAATAATGAAGCACTGAAGAAGATGCTCACTAAATGAAAAAGCAACTTTCAACCATCGGCATTCTGTTCATTTTAGTGTTGAGACATCCACCAATGCCAGAATTTTCCTTGTTTCAAAAGAATTACATCGTTGAGGTTCGGTGTTTTTCCCTGAAAAGGATTGCGTTGGAATTCTTCATGAATTAGCGATTGAATAGGAATCCCCAATTTAGGTTAGAAAAAAGACAGACCAGTATGGAAATCAGAATCCTTGTCGTTTGCTTTGTTCGCTGCCCATCGAGCAGTTGCCAGTGGAAAAGTAAATTTGGAAAACAACAATGCACAACAAGCGATGGATCAAAATTGCAGATGGTTTGTGACGCAGTAAAAAATTATTGGAAATGAAGAAGCAATATTTTCTGTGTATCCTCCTGGTGGTTCTGTTTTACAGTGTTTCCTTCGCGCAATCGGAATCAACGGTAAGATATATAACCGGAAAAACACCAGTAGGCTTTGAATCCGAAATAAATGATTTTTTGAAACAAGATTCTGTTTCTTTCCCTCCTTCAGGTGCATTTTTATTTACGGGCAGTTCGACCATCCGTAAATGGGATGGATTACGAACCGACTTTCACGAAATATCGCTCATTCAGCGCGGTTTTGGCGGTTCTACCATGGCAGCACTCAATTATTACATCGATTATATCGTATTGCCTTATAAACCCGGCACCATTGTGGTTTACGAAGGGGATAACGATTTGGCTTCAGGCATTGACCCGTTAACTTTTGTTTCTCAATGTGATACTTTTATCAGAAAGGTCCATCGTGTACTTCCGAAAACCATGATTTATTTTATTTCCATAAAACCTTCTTTTGCCAGGAAACAGCTTCGATCCCTTCAGGATGAAACAAACAGGGAACTAAAAGAACTCATAAAGAAAAGAGAGGAAACAAAATATATTGATGTTACACCGCTGATGTACGACAAGGCAGGGCGGTTGAATCAGAATTATTTTGAATCTGATTCTCTGCACATTAACAAGGAATGTTACAAAGTCTGGGCAGAATATATGAAAACAAAAATCGGTATTATAAAATGAATTTTCTGCTATCAGGTTGCGATTTGTTACCCACCATATGGCCAACACCTCCCATTCGGGCTGTAGGTCATCCGTGAAGGCCAGGCGGCATAGGTTCAGGGTGTCTCGGCCATGCCGACGGTTTCAAGGTTCACCCCGCGGGTTTCAATGGCGAACATCCAGGTGATCGCCGCCCCGATCAGTGAAGTAATGACGAGCCCGTAGAGCAGGATCATGGTACCGGTGGCCCTGAGCAGGATGGGAAAAAGGAATGCGGTGAGCACTGCGCCGATCTTGGCGAACGAGGCGGCAAACCCTGCCCCCTTGCCTCGGAGCCGTGTGGGGAATACCTCCCCGGCAACCAGGTAAGTCATCGCGTTGGGCCCCATGTTGGTCATGAAATAGAAAAAGAGGAAGCCCAAAAAAAGCAGGGTCATGTTGTTGCTCCCGTCGGGCCGGATGGAGAAAGCTGCCATCAGGAGACCTGCAGCGCAGCCGATGAAACCGACGATCTGTAATTTCATCCTTCCTGCTTTGTCAACAAGCCAGATGGCGGCAAGGATCCCGAAAAGGAAAAACAGGTCCATCACTGCCGAGCCCTTGGCAGCGAGCATGTCGTTGTGGATGAGGGATGAAAGTCCCTCCCCCTGTTGTTGCGATCCGATCATGGTCGCAAGAATGGTTGGGGTGAAAATGCCAATCCCGTATGTGCTGAGATCCTGGATGAACCAGGGAACAGAGGCGAGGATGGTCGCCCTCCTGTTTTCTTTGAGGAACAAGGCCCCATAGTTGCTGGGTTTTTTCTTTTTCCCGTCGTGTGGATTGACCAGCCTGACCTCACTTGGATAGGAAGGAACTCTGCTGAGCAGGCGTTTCGTTGCGTGTTCTGCCTCTGCCATGCGGTTGCGCGCCACCAGCCAGTGCGGGCTCTCGGTCACGAACAGCCGGCCGATGACTATCGCGATGGCGGGGATCACTGCCGATCCGAACATCCAGCGCCAGGCCTCGATCTGCGGGTTGTTGTACAGGATCAGGAATCCCACCACGGTTCCGATGAAGGCCCCCACAGCCTGGAAGGCAAAAGCAATCAGCACAAGCCTGCCGCGCGTGGAGGTGGGGATGCTTTCTGAAATGATCAGGTGCGCCACCGGGTAATCGCAACCCAGTGCAACGCCCGCACCGAACAGGCAAATCACTACCACGATGAAATTAGGAGCCAGGGTAAGTACGATGAGGAACAGGACGAAGATCACAAGCTCGCCGACGAACAGCAATTTCCGGCCAAAAATATCGGCCAGCCCTCCCAGGAAACTGGCTCCGACAAGAATTCCGGCCAGCGAGGCTGCTGTTACAAGGCCCTGTTCCGAACTGTTCAGTGCGTATTCCTTTGATATCATGGGCAGTGCCACCCCGGTCATGAAAATGACCATGCCTTCGAAAAATTTCCCGGCGCAGGCCATCCAGAAGATCCACAACTGCATTTTGGTAAGCGGTGAACCCATTGCCGGTGTGCCATCCGACCATTTGGGACATTCGTCGAGGTATTGCTGTACAGTCTTCATAGTTTGGTAGTTAGATAGTTAGTAAAAATAGTGATTGTGGGAATGGCAAGGGGCAAAGTTACGGAAATTGCACTATTCATTTATGTTGTCCGGGCTTCTGATTCTCTGGTTAAAAACCTGCAGTTCCAGTTTGGCCGGCGCATGGTCCGGACGGAGTACTACATTACCGGTTTTTTTTGTTTATTCAAATTAATGAAAGACATGGTCTATTGGTTGACTCTTTTTATTTACCGCAAGGATTATACCTGTTAAAGTTATTTTTTTACATTTGAAAATTCAATAATAATCCCCTGGATATCGCCCATCAGACCATGCTCTATAAAACACTTTTCATCATTTTGCTGGCCATTCATCTGAGTTTGACCGGCACTGCCTGGGTCTATCCGGAACACCGGGAGATCACCCTTGTGGCCATCAGGAAGCTCGATCCGGCGCACAGGGACCAGCTCAACAGGCTATGGGATATGGCCAGGAAAGGATTTGAGTCGCGTCTGGATGTGTCTGTAGCGGATTTCAACCAGGGCGAGCATACAAAGTATATCGATTATGCTGCCTTTCCCGCCATTGCAGGTGATCACTCCACCTCGGCTGAAAACATGCTGAACAATGTTTTGCGTACCGACTGGATCCTGAATGTCGCCGATATCTCAGCAAGGCTGAAGACTGGTCTTGCTGAATCCAAAAGCCGCAGTGAAAGGGAAAGCGAACTCCGCGAATCCGATCTTCGCCTCCTCAGGGCTGACCCGGAATACGTATCACGGGCCGGATCAAACAATGTCCATTTCATGCTTGCCCGGCCCGGAGTAAATACATCGGCCAGGACCTATTTTGACAGTTGCTTTCGTGAAGGTGTGGAAGTGAATCTCATCGGCACCTATAACTGGTTTCATGCCAGTGCGTTACTAAAGGCAAGGAGGTTGGCCTCGGAGACTTTAGCACCTGAACAGCGGGCCACCCTTACCTTATCGGCCCTTTCCGATGAAGCCTTTGCCATCCACTTCCTGGAGGATGCGTTCTCCTCGGGTCATGTGGCCGGGATATGGGGAAACGCTGCCCTGCGCAAAGGGACCCACGACTATTATGATGAGAATGGATTGGACGTATCCACCTGGCTGGGCGAACGGATGGTGCTGACCGGCGATGCCTACATGCGCGAAGCCGATGCCGACCGGGCTGCCAAAACCGTGGCGATGAGCCTCATCCAGGTCCTGGATGAAGCAGCAAGCATGAAGGGACCCTCCCTGTATTACGATCAGCCGGAGATGTTCACTCCGGACACCTTCAATATCGCCCGGGCCTTAAAGACGCCTCCCCGCCAGCTCGATCCTGCCTACCGGGACCTGTTTGACCAGGTATTGATCAACACCCCGGTTCCCGGGCTAGGCACCGGGCTTGGTGAGATACCCCGTTTCCGTTCAGAGATCGGCCCGTTTATTGGCATAGCACCGGCAGGAAGGGTTGCATTTCTTTCAGGGGGGTTCGGAACTGGTCAGCAGACCATCGGGATGGTCCCAAGCCTGGAAGCGGCACTCCATATTGGTCTTGGAATGGATGGAGTACTGAATCAGTCGGGCGACGGCCTGGTCTTTCTCGACCTTGGCTGGCACCTCGACGGGGCTTCCACAGTAAAGCTTGATCGTGACCCCGGCTACGAGGAGTTTGGTTCCATTCTTTCTGCAGTCCCCAGCCGAAATGCCTTTTATACCCGGCTCCGGCTTCCCTTTTATGTGATACCGGGTGACCTGATCATCCTGGGACCGCTTTTGCTGCTGGTCGCTCCAAAGGCAATGAACAACGTTATCGCTACAGCAGGGGCAGGCGGTCTCATCCCATGGCAAACCGGGATGATCACGCCGATCGGCCGCTTCCAGTTTATTCTTGGCCGGGAAGTCGGTGTTTGCTTTTACGGATCAAAAAGCGGGGCAGATGCTTTTTTGTTGCCATATGATAATGTTGATGGCACTACCCTGGCGCTGGTCTCAATGCGATCCACCCATTTTGAATTTCCTATCCTGGAATATCGCCCCGTGCGGACATTTTCCAAACGGCAGAGCGCCAGCCTGGTGCTCCAACTCAGTGCGGGCATGGATATTCCAGGGAAGGTGACCATGGTCGCACCGGCCAATATCAGCCCTATTCCAGTGAAAACGACCTGGTTTGTCGGGTTCCGGCTGGCCTTCGACTGGCGTTATTATTATGCCAGGAAAAAACAGACATCCCAAATCGCACACTAGATTATGGAGTAATTTTTTGATACTATCTAATACAGCCTGCTTTAGCTGACTGTTTAAGGTAAGAATCATCCAAAAAATGACTTTTGCCGGAATGACTGATCTTTATTTACTTTTTTGTCAGTCGTATCCACTTGCAAGTCCAATAATGTCCGGTATTTCAACGTTTCAGAAAATTTTCGGACTTGGCTTGGGCGGGCAGTTGCACCGCTCAGTCAAACAGCAACTTTTTATAATCCGGAATTTTGGTTTTGATGCAAGTTTTTCCCATGCGTTTGCTGCCGTTTTGATTGGCCTGCATGGTGTTTGAATAATACATGAAAAAAACCGATGTAATGGATGTTTATAAAGAATCCTTCTTCGACTTGATATAAATCTTCCGGTTGAAGCTGAAGTAACGCGCCGGTTTATGGGAGACGTCGACCTGTTTTTCATTGATCGGAGTGATATAGGGCATGCCGGCCACTTTCTTCCGAAAGTTGCGTTTATCGAGTTTTGCACCTAAAATAACTTCATGAAGTTGCTGCAATTGCCGCAGGGTAAATTTTGGAGGCAATAATTCGTAGGCGATAGGCTTGATGATCAGATCGGTGCGTAAAACATGCAGGGCCTGCTGAAGAATGGCCATGTGGTCAAACGCAAGTTCGCCCAATTCAGAGACTTCACACCACCGGGCGCCCGACTGAAGTGCAAAATTGGCGGCCTTGTCCTGGTCGATGTTGATCAGGGAATAATAAGCGACAGTTACAACAACCTCTTCCGGATGGCCGATGCTGCGCAGCCATTCCATGTCGCGCGGCCACCGCTGCAACCGGCCCGGGGAGCCAACGGCAAGGTATTGTTTAAGATAAATGTTTTCAAGCCCGGTGAGTTCTTTAAGCACCCGTGATGCGGCTATGTCAAGGTCTTCGTCTTTGCGTACAAGATCGCCGGGGAGTTTCAGGTCTTTATATTCCACTCCCTCAAACACCATGTTGCGTTCAATTAACAATACATCGAGTTTGCCGAATTCAAAACCAAACACCACGCAGTCGACGGAAACGTGCGGATTCAGGTTTTCGGGCATGTTGGAACCTGGCATATTATTTTATACGGTTTTAGTTTGTTTAACGTACACGAAATCAAGTATATATATATATAATTAAATATTTAAATTAAAAAAATGTTAAATTTTTTGCTAAACTTCTTGCAAAGCAAATATAAATATTTATATCTTAGTGTCCAAATTACACTATGCGTTTATTTTTTCACAATAAAAGAAAATCATCGCGCAAATTCAACATGGTTAATAACCTAATGTATTGTATTTCAACATGATATAAAAGTCATTGTTCCGGTTAGTTTGCATCATTAAACTTTCCGAAAAAAAAATATGACTAAAAAAGTGTGCAACACTTTGAAAAAGTTGGCAATGGCTTTGCCGGGAATAAAGACCGGTAGCCTGAACGGGGGGAGGAGTGAATAATTATTTTGGCATGATGCACCCACAATCAATTTTATTATATTTGCCTTAGATAACCTAGTTATTAATCTTTTAATCCAAACAAAAATGAAAAACGCTTCAAAGTTCAGCTGGATGATCTACGTTCTGCTCATCATCCCGCTTTTTATTTCGTGCAAGAAGAAGACAACTGAGCCTGATGTCATTGCAAGCTTTACCTATGTGGTCGATGCCACCGATTTTAAAAAGATTGCTTTTACCAGTGCTTCGCAGAATTACGCATCACTTTCCTGGAATTTTGGTGACAATACAGCATTATCTGCCGAAATCAACCCGGTGCATACCTATGCTGCCATGGGAACATACGCTGTTATGCTTGTAGCGACTTCCCCGGCCGGAGTTACCGATTCCTATACCGTATCGATTACCGTCAGCGACCCGAATGCCGAACTGACCAAACTTGTTGGTGATGTTTCGAAAACATGGAAACTCCTTCGCAGCACCGCCACCGGCCGTTATCCGCTCGAAGTAGGACCTATTGACCATTCCACAATCTGGTGGGCAGTCGGAAAAGGAAATGATGAGCTTGCCATACGTCATTGCATGTTGAATGACGAATGGACCTTTGGCCGTGATGGTTCCCTTGTATTTGATGCCAAGGGAGATTATTGGCGTGAAGGCGGAATTTTTGACCCTGCCAATACATGTGGCAATACTACTGACCCGATGGTGGGAATAGCCCCTGGTTTTAGTACTGACCTTTCTTCATGGGGGAACGGAAATCATACGTTCCAGTTGACAGCTGGTGCAAATCCAACCTTAAAAGCCATCGGCAAAGGGGCATTTGTCGGATTTTACAAGTTAGGGAATGACGCTGAAACAACAACAACCGGTCCCCAGGATTTTGTGACCTATAATGTTGTTAAACTTACCGATGGCGTGGTCGACACACTTGTTATTGAAGGCAATTACCATTCCAGTGATCCTACTTTCACCGGCGGCTACTGGCGCTTTGTGCTGATGCACTATGACAACCCGGCCGACGAACCACCCATCCCCGGTAACAAGCCCAATGCAAGCTTTACAAGTACAACTGCCGGTCTTACGGTTACATTTACCAATACAACGGCAGATGCAACATCATACCTCTGGGATTTTGGCGATGGCCAGACTTCCACCGCGATGAGCCCGTCGCATACCTATGCTACCCAGGGAATTTATAATGTATCGATGACCGCTACCAATTCAAACGGAAGCAGCACTGCAACAGCCGTGAATTTCCTTGGAGCTGACCTGACAACACTTACAGAGGCCATGCTGATTGGTGCGCCCTGGAGAGTTAAAGTTGATGAAAAAACAGTCTTTGTTGGCGGGGCTCTTGGCAGCAGCGCATGGTGGGCCCTACCAAAATCATTCCTGGTATCTGGCACCGGCGGCGATGACTGGACCTGCATGCCCGATGATGAATTCACATTCAAAGCAGCTGGTGTGTTTACATACGCCACCATGGGCAGTGCCCGTAACGACGGTTACTTTGACGATGTCCACGGTTGCATCTCTGATGCTGGTATTGCTGCCAGCGGCAACGGTGCTGCATTCGGCAGTGCAACTCACTCCTTTGCATTTACACCTGGAACAGCTGCAACACGACCCATTATTACTTTAACGAATGGTGCAGGCTTCGCAGCTTTCATCGGGTTCTATAAAGGATATTATGGCGGAGAAAACGCTGATAAAACAAAGGCCCCCAATGGCGGAAATGCCACGAACAAATACGAAGTGATGGGATATGCCAATTCCGGAACCAAGGAATACCTGTTCGTCACGGTTGACATCTCGGCTGGACATGACGGTTCAGCTGCCTGGTCTGCCATCCTGGAACGCTAATTTAATTTTTGCATTAGCTTGGTACAAACAGGAGTGAGCCGGACTGTGTCTCACTCCTGTTTTTTTTACAACGTTCAATCCATGAAAAACCTGCTGTTATTGATCATTTTGTCCGGATTTGCCCTGGTTGGCTTTTCTCAGACGGAAACACTCACCTGGAGTGACGAATTCGACGGAACCGGTGCGCCTGATCCGGTAAAATGGGGATACGACCTGGGAGCCGGCGGATGGGGAAACAGGGAGGTTCAGACTTACACCAGCGCCACGCTGAATTCGCGGCAGGAAAACGGCGTTTTGATCATCGACGCCGTGAAAGCGGGAAATACCTGGACATCGGCAAGGCTGCTCACCAACAATAAATTCGAATTCAAATACGGCAGGGTGGTTTTTCGTGCAAAACTTCCGGTCGGCATCGGAACCTGGCCTGCACTCTGGATGCTCGGCGAAAATTTCAATTCGATCGGATGGCCGACATGTGGCGAAATTGACGTGATGGAGCATGTCGGCAAAGACCCCGGCGTCGTGCGCAGCACACTCCATACGCCTTCCAGTTACGGGAACTCCGTGAATACGGGTACCAAAACCGTTAGCACCGTCAACACCGAATTTCACAATTACCAGGTAAGCTGGACATATAACAGAATCGAATTCCGGATTGACAGCGTATTCTATTATGCGTACAATCCTGCAACGCGGAACGGGCAGACCTGGCCGTTCGACAAACCTTTTTTCATCATCATGAATATCGCCATGGGCGGCAACATGGGCAGCGCGGCACAATACGAAACAGGCGGACTGAAAAACGGCATCGATCCTTCGCTATACATGGCACGGATGGAGATCGATTATGTAAGGGTTTACCAGTATCCGAATGCGATCGACGATTCAAAAGGGAATGATGGCGGCCAGGGTATTGAGAAGTCGACTATTTCACCAAATCCGACCAATGGAAAAATCCTGGTTACCGTACCGACAGGTCATCCGGTGCAGGGCGATATTTACAATTTAGCGGGGATCAATGTATTTCAATTCAAATCAAACAACAATACCATTGATCTTGATATTTCATCTTTGCCCAAAGGGCTTTACCTGGTGTCCCTGACCTCTTCAGGGAGATCGAAAACGCAGAAAATAGTCCTTCATTGAATCACAAAAAAGATATCTCATGATTAAACATTTTATACTACTAGTTTTTATCGGGTTTTCTTTATCCGTATTTGCCCAGACAAGGGTTGTTACGGGTAAGGTAACCGGTGCCGACGGTTCCACGATTCCGGGTGTAACCATCCAACTGTCGGGCACAACCAAAGGCACGATCACGGATGCCAACGGGATTTACCAGTTCAGTGCTGAGAAAGGAGTTTTAAAGTTTAGTTGCGTGGGATATATCACACAGGAAATTAAACTGGAAGATCAGACGGTTCTCAACGTTGTGCTGCAGGAGAACGTCAGCACGCTGAATGAAGTAGTGGTGATCGGTTACGGAACCCAGGTCAAGAAGGACCTGACGACCGCGGTTTCAATGGTTGATCAGAAAGATATTGAAGACAGGCCGATTGTTTCTGCCGCACAGGCGCTGCAGGGCAAAGCAGCCGGCGTGCAGGTCACGCAACCCTCCGGGAAACCCGGATCGGACATCTCCGTGCATGTGCGCGGAACAACCTCGCTGGTGGCCGGCAACGAGCCACTTTACGTTGTTGACGGCGTTCCGACGACCGATATCCGCGGGCTGAACCCATCGGATATCGCCTCCATGAGTGTTTTGAAGGATGCCTCCTCGGCAGCCATATACGGAGCGAGGGCAGCGAATGGCGTTGTTACCATCACCACATTCCGGGGAAAAGAAAATACGCCAACCATCAAATTCAACAGCTATTTTGGCATGTCGTGGCTGCGCAAGCCCATTACCACGCTGAATACGAAACAATACCGCACGCTGATGGAGGAAATGCAGCCCGGCACGCTCGACCCCACCTGGACCGGCTACACCGACTGGAGCGCTGAAACATTCGGCACAGGCTACAACCAGTCATATCAGCTCTCAGCCTCCGGCGGAGGTGAGAAAACACAGTATTTTGCATCCATCGGGGTTTTAAGCGACCAGGGTATCGTAAAGCCGGCCAAATTTGACCGTTACTCATTCAGGCTCAATCTCGACAATGAACTCAGGCCCTGGCTGAAGATCGGAACCAGCCTGAACCTCATATATTCCAAAACCAAAGACACCCCCGACAATGCAAGTTCCGGCCGTGGAGGTGTGATCATGAGCGCCCTGAACACGCCGCCGTTCATGAGTATCTATAAAACAGACGGGAGCGGCCAGTTTATGCCGAACCCTTACCAGAATTCCTGGGAAAACCCGGTTGCCTACATGGAGGGACCTTCCCAGAAGGCAGTTGATTTCCGTCTTTTCGGAAGTATCAACGGTACGGCTACCATTGTTAAAGGCCTCACGTTCAAAACCAACTTCGGCCTTGATTTCCTGAACCACCAGTGGGATTATTACCTCGATCCGTTCCGCACCAGTTATGGCCGCGACCAGAACGGTATCGGGCGTTCTGATAAATTCAGCGACCTGACCTGGCTCTGGGAAAACACCCTGAATTACAATGTTTCGTTTGGCAAACATAAGATTTCCGCACTGGCCGGCGCCAGCGTACAGGAGTATACCCACAACGATTCATACATCCAGGGGCACGATTTTCCGGCAGATGTTTCGGTAACGACTTTGAACGCCGCCAACACGGTCACCGCTTCAACAAATTTCCAGCAATGGGCGCTGGCATCGTTCTTCGGCAGGGCAACCTATGATTTCAGCAGCAAGTATTACCTGACTGCCAGCTTACGGTATGACGGTTCTTCCAAGCTGGCAAATCCATGGGGGCTGATGCCTGCCTTTTCGGCCGGATGGAGAATTTCGGGCGAGCCGTTCTGGAAGAAAATCACGGTCATCAATGACCTCAAGATCCGCGGGGGCTGGGGAAAGAACGGCAACCAGGAAGGAATTCCGAATTATGCACGTTACGGACTCTTTTCATATTACCCGCGGGCTGCCACAAACCCGCTTTCCGGTCCGAGTGTCGTGCAAACGACTTACGGCAATCCCGATCTGAAATGGGAAACCACAAGCCAGACGAACCTTGGCATTGACCTGTCGATGTTCGAGTCGAGGATCACCCTGAATGTCGACGCATATTATAAAATCACCAACGATGTGATCCTGCCGGTTCAGCTTCCGTCGTCGAGCCAGATCACCTCCATCATGACCAATGCCGGGACAATTGTAAACAAGGGGATCGAACTGAACCTGAACACCGTGAACATTGCCAGCAAGCTGCGCTGGGACACCGACTTTAATATTTCATTCAACCGCAACGAGGTTACGGAATTGAAGTTCCCGGGGCCTTATTCATTCGGGCACATCTACAGCAACAACCAGGACGTATCCATCGTGAATGTCGGCATGCCGCTGGGGACCTTTTACGGCTATGTGTCGGAGGGTGTCGATCCGGCCACCGGGATGATGAAATATTCCGACCTCAACAACAACGGAATCTTCGACCCGGGCGACCGCACGGTGATCGGCCATGGCATTCCGAAATACACCTTCGGGATCACCAATACTTTCAGCTACTGGAGGTTTGACTTTACGGTGTTCTTCCAGGGCAGCTACGGGAATGATATTTTCAACGCCACCCGGATCGACCTCGAAGGAATGTTCGACTCGAAGAACCAGTCCGTGTCCGTGCTCAACCGCTGGACTCCGACAAACACCATCACGGACATCCCGAAGGTGGTTGGCAAAAACAATACATATAATGTGTATAACTCCTCCCGTTTCATTGAAGATGGTTCCTATGTGAGGCTGAAATCGGTCACCCTTTCCTACAAGGTGATTGAAAATTTGAAAAAGAAGAAGGGTGTGCCGAAGCTTTCTGTTTTCGTTACCGGTCAGAACCTGCTGACCTTCACGAAATACACCGGTTTCGATCCTGAAGTAAGTGCATACGGAAACAACGCCACGGAAGTCGGAATCGACTATGGAACCTATCCGCAGGCCTTGACCTTCATTGCCGGTATAAATCTTGAATTTTAATTTTTGAAGCCATGAAAAAGATATTCATACTTTCAATATTTGCCCTGGCGGCCGTCAGCTTTCAGTCCTGCTCGAAATTCCTGGACGTGAAACCGGTATCGAATGGTATCGCGGTCGAAAACAGCAGCTCCGATTCTGTCCTGTACAAGTCTGCCGAGCAGGTTGAAGCAGCCCTGGGCGGCGCTTATGCCGACTTCAAGAACGAGTACTATGAACTCGATTATTTTGTGAACGGCGATGCTCAATCCGATGATGCGTATGCCGGTGCAGACAACCCTGCCAATTTTCAGATTGACGACTTTAAGATCGATGCCACCAATTCGAACGTGAGCCGCGACTGGGCGTATCTGTATAACACCATCGGCAAGACGAACTCCATCATCAACAATGTGAATTCCTGCCCGGACCCGGCACTTTCCGCAGGCCGTAAAACGGCAATCATTGCAGAAGCCTCTTTTATCAGGGCCTACATGTATTTTCAACTTGTCCAGCTATGGGGCGACGTGCCGCTCCAGTTGAAAGAGGTGAAGTCGATCAGCGCAGCCAACCTGGCAGAAATTTACGCACTTTTATATCCTCCGAGAACGGCCATGGCGCTTGTGTACAAGCAGATCATCGCCGATCTGGAAACGGCCCTGGCAACGGTTCCGGCTACTGCGATCAACAAAGGTTACGTAACCAAAGGCGCGGTGAACTCGATGCTTGCCTATGTTTATGCAACGCAGGAGCCGCACGACTGGAGCAAAGTTTCGCAATACTGCGATGCGGTTATTTCCGGTGGCTACAGCCTGATGCCGAATTACAACGACCTGTGGGACAACCTGCATAAGAACTGCGCTGAATCAATTTTCGAGATCAACTACACCGGGGGGGCGACAGATGGCAACTGGGGTACAAAAATGTTCAGGGGAATGGATTGGAAAAAGTTCAACATTCCATCAAACGACATCGTAAAGGCGTTTGATGATGAGAAGGACACCCTCCGGAAAAATGCCTCCATCATCTTCCTGGATGTCACCGGGAAATGGTCTGATCCCGACTGGCCGCAGACACATTATCCATTTATCAACAAGTACAGGAATTTCAACGAAGGGAGCGACCAGAATTACATTTTCCTCCGTTTGGCCGACATCCTCCTGCTGAAGGCCCAGGCTTTGACTGAAACGGGCGACGTACAGGGTGCAGCCGCACTGGTAAACCAGGTGAGAGCCAGGGTGTTTTTGCCAGCCACGCCTGCCTCAAACCAAACGGACATGCGGCTGGCCGTCGAGAAAGAGCGACGGCTTGAACTCGCCTATGAGACCCATCGCTGGTTTGACCTCAAACGCACCGGCAGGGCCATCGAAGTGATGGGCAATGCCATCGGCCCCGACGGGCAGAAAATAGGATATAACGTGACGCAGAACAGGCTGGTTTGGCCGATTCCGCAGGCTGAACTGGATAAAAACAAACAACTGGTACAAAATCCGG
>JBAXDH010000090.1:0-14785 GCA_037141055.1 bacterium
GTAAGAGCTCTTCTGACCAATACGGTTGAAGCGTTGACTGCAGCTGGCCTCTAAAATTGTATGATAATTGAAAAAAGGCTTCAGCGACCCTGAAGCCTTTTTTCAATTAATCTCACTTTTAAACACTTCCTGAAAGTTCTTGCCCGAAGGATTGTTTTTCCAACGCCCCCTAAAAACGTAAAACATTAACATTTAAATATATGCAAAAAAATAAACTGATCAACTTCATTTCTATTTTATTGGGAATTTTTATGTTCGGGGCATGTGAATATGCTACCATTCAACCGGATGTTCCACCCCCTCCTCCACCTCCGGGCGATTCAACCAGTTTTTCGCTCAAGGTTCAGCCAATTTTTGATAAAAGTTGTGTGTTATGCCATGCTGGTAGTGTAGCCCCGGATTTGCGTTCAGGAAAATCATACAAAAGCCTGATGGATGAAGGTTTTGTTGTACCTTCTAATTCTGCCGGAAGTAAATTGTATCAGAAAATGAGTCCCGGTGGAAGTATGAATACCTATACCAATACCACAGACATCACAACTGTCAAGTACTGGATTGATGAGGGAGCAAAAAACAACTAATTCCGGCATGAAAAAAGTATTCACTAAAAAAATGAAAACAATGCACACAACTATAATTTCTTTTAAAAGAACGATCCTTGGGCTGGCATTCATTATTTCCGGTATCGGGTCTGCTATTGCCCAGGACTCTATCCCTGCCGAGCCGGAAGTAACACAAAAACCGCTTGCAAAAGCCGCATTTGAAAGCGGCATTTGCATGGATAACATTACCGTGGCTATGCCCCCGGCTAAAACACTCGAATTTGTGTTGCAGCATCGCTTCGGCACCATTCAGAACGGCTGGTCTGACCTCGCCGGTCTGTGGGGCGCCTCAAACATCCGTTTAGGTTTGAATTTCACCATTACCAAGAACCTGATGGTTGGTTTGGGAACAACGAAAAACAACAGGCTCCAGGATTTGCAGGTGAAATATACCTTTTTGCGTCAGCGCAAGGGTGGCACACCACTAACAATTGCCTATTACTTTGATTTGTCACTGAACGCCACAAACAAGTCCAAATTCGGAGCCGACTACAAATTCATCGATCGCCTTGCATATTACAATGAATTCCTGTTTGCCCGCCACTTTTGCAACCTGTTTTCAGGTCAGCTTGGTCTCAGTTATACCCACTTTAACAAAGCTGACAGGAGCGCCGATACAAACGCAGTAAATGATGCGCTTGCTTTTTCATTGCTTGGGCGATTCAAGATAAGCCCGCAATCGTCGATCGTGGTATCGTATGTACAACCCATTATTTTAAATTATGACCCGGCGTTCATCGTCAGAGATGGGAAAAACTGGATGGAGATTCCGACAAACAAGGCTCCTTATCCAAATCTTTCATTGGGCTGGGAGGTTTCCACCAGCACGCATGCTTTTCACGTGTACATTTCTGCCGCCCAGGGCATCCTGCCTTCGGAGGTCGTAATGCATAACACCAACAACTTTTTTAATGGCTTTATTCTTGTAGGGTTTAACCTTACCCGTTTATGGAGTTTTTAACAAACAAATTTATTACTAACCCTAATTTTCCCTTTTATGAAAACATCACAAAAATTCGCAACGATGATGGTTGCTGCAGTTATTGCCATCGTTTTTATGTTCGGCAATGCAGTACATGCTCAGGCAAAAGCCAAACCATGGCCTGTGCCTGATAAAGACAAAGCCATGAAGGCTCCGTCGAAGGCTGATGTAGCAGTCGGCAAAGACCTCTGGGCAAAACATTGCAAATCATGCCATGGAAGCAAAGGTTTAGGCGATGGCCCAAAAGCTGCTTCCCTGAAAACTTTCCCTGGTGATTTCTCTTCTGCTGCTTTTCAGGCTTTCACCGATGGTGAAATTTTCTATCGTACCGATAAGGGACGCGATGAAATGCCCGCTTATGAGAAAAAAATTCCAGAAGTAAGTGATCGCTGGGCATTGGTTGCTTTCATGCGTACTTTCAAAAAGTAAGCTAAATGATTCAAAAATGATTCAAAAAATGGGTGTTAACAGGGTTTTCCTGATAACACCCATTTTATTTTATTAATTCTCCCGACTACTTACTACTCATAAACCATGGTTTACAAAGCAAATATCCGGCCTGCATGGGTCGTCCTGGTGCTGCTGCTGCTTTTTACTCTTGCATTCACTCTTGCAAAAACATCGGAAATTACCCCGGCAAAAACAATTCAGCCCGAACAGGAAAAGCCCACCAAAACTGACCTGACAAAATTTAAAAATGCCAGGGATAATGAAACCTGTTTCAAATGCCATGGCCAGTCAAAATATACTTTCGAAAATCCGGAATCGAAAAAAACGGTCACAAAGCGGATGTACGGCGAGTTGGTCATGAACCGCGATATCTTTTACGTATCAAACCACCGCGAATTCAAATGCACCGATTGCCATTCCGAAGATTACGCCACCTTTCCCCATGCCGGGAACCTCCGCATGGAAGCCAAAGCAAACTGCATCGACTGCCATGGCGGTGATGAAAAATATGCCAAGTTTAAATTCGAACAGATTGAATCGGAATTTCAGGCGAGCGTTCATTCTGAAAAACACAGCCAGGATTTCACCTGCTGGATGTGCCACAATGCACACACCTACAAAATCAACGCCCGTTCAAATGAGAATCTCAAAGAGACGATTACCTACGATAACATGATCTGCCTGAATTGTCACGCCGATGTTAAAAATTATCAGCTGCTCACATCCAAATCCAAACCAAACATACTTCAAAA
This sequence comes from bacterium, assembly GCA_037141055.1. GTDB lineage: Bacteria > Bacteroidota > Bacteroidia > Bacteroidales > FEN-979 > CAIVAT01. The sequence goes on from JBAXDH010000090.1 coordinate 2,787, forward strand.
GCACGAGTGGCTGCCAAACCAGGCTTCACACTTCACAAATGTACGGTGTATTGAATGTCATGCAAAAAACGAGGATACGCTGGTTGTTGCCCATCATGTGGTGTCAAAAAGCCAGGCTGTCAGGAAATGTGAATCGTGTCACTCGAAAAATTCAATTCTCTATGCCTCGCTGTACAAGTACCAGGTAAGTGAAAAAATTCAGAAAGAAGGAGTTATCAAAGGGCTTTTGATGGGAGATGCAACAAGCATCGGCCCCGACAAGAGCAACACCCTGAACATCATCAGCCTGGTGATTTTCGGCCTTACCATTTTGGTTATCATTATTCATGCGGCATTTCGCATCAAAAAATAACACCCACCTATGAACCATCAGACTCAACGACTCTATCTCTATCCTGTTTGGATCAGGATCTGGCATATGACCAATGCATTACTCTGCCTGGCATTGATAATTACCGGCCTTAGTATTCAATTTTCCAATCCTGATACGATGGTTAAATTCAATGCCGCCGTAACCGTTCACAACCTTGCCGGAATATTTCTGACGATCAGTTACGCATTTTTTTTTATTGGAAATCTCTTCACTCCCAATGGTGCATATTATGTAATTCCGGTAAAAGAATTTATTATCCGTCTTAAAAAACAATTCATCTATTACACGATCGGAATTTTCAGGAAGGAAGATGCTCCTTTTCCCGTCACGGAAGAGCGTAAATTCAATCCGCTGCAACAGGTTACGTATGTCATCCTGATGTATATTTTCGTCCCCTTTGTCATTCTTTCCGGCTGGGGCCTGTTGTACCCCGAGATCACAGTAAACAGCTTTCTGGGGTTCAGCGGCCTTGACCTGACCGACCTGCTGCATATTTTCGCCGGGTTCTCCATCAGCATCATCATGTGCGTACATATTTATTTCTGCACCATCGGGAAAAACCCGACCAGTAACTTTAAAAGCATGATCAGTGGTTTTCATGAATCTCATTAATATTTTTAACCGTGGAAGAAGAATTAAATAAAAACCAGAAAAACACACGTCGTCAGTTCCTTAAAAAGGGGCTCATCGCCGGTGCCGGGGTTACCATGGCAGGAGGCCTTATCACAGCCTATGTCGATGCGACGGCAAATGAAACCGGTGAAAAGGTAAAAGTTCTTACAACCGATGGAGAGATCATGGAGGTCGACAGGGGCCTGCTGAAACTGCCCCGCGTTTCACGGGAAGAGTCGCACAAAGGCATTCCCGGCCGTAAATTCGTGATGGTTATCGACCTCGGGAAGTGCAAAAATGCCCGGAAATGTGTTGAAGCCTGCCAAAAAGGGCACCACCTTCCCAAAAGCCAGGAATTCATGAAGGTTTACCTTCTCCAGGATTCTGAAAAAACCGCGCCTTACTGGTTCCCGAAACCCTGTTTCCACTGCGACAACCCGCTGTGCGTGAGTGTGTGCCCTGTTGGCGCTACGTTCAAAAGGAGCGACGGGATTGTTCTGATAGACAATGAACGCTGTATTGGCTGCAAATTCTGTATGACCGGCTGCCCTTACTCGACCCGGGTCTTTGCCTGGAAACATTATCCTGAATTTGACGAGGATAAAGAGCCCTATTCACCGGAAGCCGGCAGTCCCGGTAAAGAAGGTACCGTCTCCAAATGTGATTTTTGTCCCGACCTGATCCGGGTTGGCAAAATTCCGTATTGCGCCTCCGCCTGCCCGATGGGCGTTATCTATTTTGGCGATGTCGATGAAGATACGGTTACCAATGGAACCGAAACTTTTCAGTTCAGTAAACTCATTCACGACAGGGCCGGGTATCGCTACCTGGAAACACTGGGTACGCGGCCATGTGTTTATTACCTGCCTCCCGTTGATCGCCAGTTCGAAGTTGACAGGGGATTCGGCGACCTTGAGGAATCAGTAAAAAACCGATATAAGGACACACCATACAGTAAAAAAAATAAACCGTAACAATGGAAAACGAACAAAATAAACCGTTAAGGGAGTTCGCCACGCAACTTGAGCGGACCAGCATACAAGGGTACGCATGGATCATGTTTCTGCTCATCGTGATCGGCGTGGGTGTTTATGCCTTTCTCCAGCAGGTCATTTACGGACATGAAGTCACTGGCATGCGCGACAATGTGGTTTGGGGCGTGTACATCGTGAACTTCATTTTTTTTATGGGAATAAGCTATGCGGGCGCTCTTATTTCGGGAACGCTTCACCTGTTTAAAACAGCATGGCGCAAACCGATTATCCGCATGGCCGAGTTTATAACGATCATTGCACTGCTCATCGGTCCCTGCTTTATTCTTTTGTGCATCGGCCGCCTCGACAAACTTCATTACCTGGTTCTTTTTGGAAGAATTCAATCCCCCATTACGTGGGACGTCATCGCCATATCGACCGATATTTTCGGATGTTTTATCTTCCTGTATCTTTCCGTATTGCGCGACCTTGCTGTTCTAAGGGATTATGAGCTGCTGCAGCTCCCGAACTGGAGAAAAAAATTATATAAAATTCTGGCACTTGGATATACCGGAACACCTGAACAACAGCAGCGGTTAAACCGTGCTTCTGACATCATGGCGGCCATGGTTATATCCATCGCCATCATTGTGTACTCGGTCCTGGCCTGGATTTTCAGCGTAACCCTTCAGCCGGGCTGGCACAGTACCATCTTCGGCCCATATTTCGTTATAGCAGCCGTTTATTCCGGAAGTGCCGTTCTGATAATCTGCATGTGGGTTTTCAGAAAAGTTTACCACCTTGAAGAATATATCACGAAAAAACATTTTGTGGCAGTTGGTTTGATCATGCTCGTACTTGCAGCATTTTTCGGATACTTTACCTTCAGCGATTACCTCACAAAATGGTACGGCTCTGAAAAAAACGATGAATTGCTGATCCAGCTTCTCTTTAAGGAATTCTACTGGCCTTTCATCATTTCGAATTATATCGGGGTGCTACTTCCCCTGATTGTGGTCGGTATTGCTAAATTCAGAACAATAACCAACATCACGCTTACGTCGGTGGTCGTTGTGATTTCACTGTGGCTCAACCGGTATATCATCGTTGTTCCAACGCTCGAATCTCCATACCTGCCAATCCAGGATTCAAGGCCCGAATGGCTGAACTACTCAGCCACCTGGGTTGAATGGAGCCTGACGGCGACCGGGGTTGCCGTGTTCTGTCTTCTTTTCACCCTGGCTTCGAAGTTTATAACCATCGTACCGGTTTCCGGATTACAGAAAGAAGAGAAAAAAGATGACATTTTAGTTTAATTATCCATCCGAATCACTCAATCGACAGATATGAAAAGAGTTTTCGCATTAATTATATTTTCTGTGCTGATGCTTTCCCCGGCTTTTCTTCCGCTGCGTTCTTACGCAGGAGATAAAGCTGATTCCTCTGCAGCACCGGCCGAATCACGCGTTGTGCTGAACTACCTTTGCAGCACCGATTCGGTTACATTGACGGCAATCCTGAGCATTAAAAGGGGGGAGACAACGCTTGCCCTGGAATATGCAGTGGTTGAATTTACCGCGTCAAACGGAGCTATCTGCAAACTCTTGGGCAAGGCTAAAACCACCCAGGAGGGGATTGCTGTTTTAAAATATGCCACTTCATTGTTGCCAGCCGATAAAGAAGGAATAGTCTCTTATTCGGCAAAATTCGCAGGAACCGGTAAATTTCCGGCGGCAGAAGCGTCATTGAATGCCAAGCCCGCTAAAATAAAACTTTTCTTCAGCATTGAAGACTCTCTCCGAATGCTGAAGGTGACCGCCACGCAGAAGAATGAAAAAGGCGAAGAGGTCGCCATCCCTAAAGAAACTGTTCTGATCTATATTCCAAGGCTTTTCAGCCTGCTGAAAATCGGGGAGATTGCGCTTGACGAAACAGGAACAGGAACCATGGAATTTCCAAAGGAAATAGTCGGAGATACCCTGGGGAACCTTGTGGTCATTGCAAAAATTGAAGAACACGATAAATTTGGCTTCGTCCAGGGCAGCAATGTGATCAATTGGGGAGTTCACAAGCAGTATTACAAGGCTGAAGTCCCCTCACGCGAGTTGTGGACGCCGATCGCCCCTTTGTGGATGATTATCACACTTCTCATCATGCTTGCCGGCGTATGGGCCCATTACATGTATGCCGTGTATGAACTGGTCATGATCAAGCGTCTCAGTAAAAAAGATAAACCGCTTTTTTAGTTGCACCCGCTTTTTCGGTAGATTTGCTCCATGATACCAAACGGAACCTATTCCCGGGATGTCATGGATGCGCTATCAAAAGGAGATATCCGTCTCGTCAATGATCTGACAGGATCGATTTACTGCATTCATGCACTGGTTGTTCACGGAAACCACCTCGGACGAACACTAGGCTATCCCACCGCAAACCTTCAATTGCCCGCTGCCAAACCGTTTTTGCTGGCCAATGGCGTTTATGCCGTTAAAATTGAGGTAAATCAACAGGTTTTTTCAGGCATGGCCAATGCCGGCATACGCCCTACCATCGATGGCAAGGCTCTTACGGTTGAGGTCAATTTATTTGAGTTTTCCGGGGATTTGTATGGTCAGACCCTGGTGGTTTACTTTTATCAGCGGATCCGCGACGAAAAAAAATTCAACAGCCTCGACGAACTGGTTCAGCAAATTCACAACGATAAAAAGGAAGCGCTGCGATTACTTGGCTGACCGCTCCATCCTGATGCCAACCCCCAGCAGTCCTTCGGTGGTTAATCTCGGCGTAAGATTTTCAATCTCAATCTTCAGGATTCCCGGTTTGGCGATGTTGAGTTCCTTTTTCAGTAAAATAATTCCCCGGCATGAATCCTTGCCGCACTCAATGATGTAGCTGCCTGATTTTGACTTTACCTGCATCTGGTATTCATTGATTCGTTCTTCTCCCGCAGGGGTGTTCATAATCATATTGAAATCGAGCGTTTCAAACTGAAAATCGGGTGTAAATCGTGCAAAAAGGGATATGTTGTAAGAATCACTGTCTTTTACCGGTATCTCAAAACTCAGCAAATTATTCCTTTCCCACGATTTCCCGGGGAACCTGTGGTATAACTCCGTGATATCCTTCCTGCCGCAACCAGTCCCGGAAAAGACAATCATGAGTGAGAACAGGAACGGAAGCAACGGAATCCTGTTTCGTTTAAGAACGTTCATCATATATTGGAAATTTTATAATAAATGTGGTGCCTTTTTTGTCTTCACATGAAAATGAAATCTCGCCGTTCATCCCTTCAACAATTCCCCTCACAATGGCAAGTCCCAGGCCCATTCCACTTGTTTTCGTTGTAAACTCCGGTTGAAATATTTTATTCCGGAGTCCTGCCGGTATTCCGGAGCCGTTATCTGAAACCATGATGATGATTTGCTGCCGCTCCCGCGTAAGGTCGATCCTGATTAAACCTTCATCTGATTCACCGATCGCCTGAACCGCATTATTTAGCAGGTTGGTGAATACACGGATGAGCTGTGACCGGTCGGCCAGTATTTCAGCCGGTTTCTCCCCGGGTATAAATTCATAACGAATGGAGGAGGTATCCTGGTACATCGTCAATACATACCGGATAACCTCTTCCATATCAGTTTTTTCTGAAACAATGGCCGGCATCTTAGCAAAATCTGAAAAATCAGATGCAATAACCGACAGGGTATCAATTTGTTCCACCAGTATCCTGGTAAACCTGGCCAGCCGGAGGTCCCAGTCAGGTGCCTTTTCATTCCAGGCCTTCTCAAGGTATTGGACACTGAGTTTCATCGGTGTGAGCGGATTCTTGATTTCATGAGCCACCTGCCTGGCCATCTCCCGCCAGGCGCTTTCACGTTCCGATCTGCCCAGCTTTTCGGCACTTGTCGCCAATTCATCGATCATCCTGTTGTATTCCGCAACGAGTTTACCGATCTCATCGCCTGGCGCCCACGTTATTTTCTCATTGACCATGCCCAAACGGACTTGCGACATCTTCCTGGCCAGCATCGAGAGCGGCGAGGTTATGTAATTGGAGATCAGGATTGTAACAAATACGCTGAATAAAATCAGCAATATATAAACATTGAGAAAAGTTACCAGGAATGAAGAGATCTCTTTTTTCGATTCATCCTGCTTGGCAAAATAAGGCAGATTTACAAATCCAAGCAATTGATCCTGCTCACTATAGATGGGCAGGTATGCCGAATTGAACTGCATGCTCCCGATAGATTCGTCGTGTATATAAATGCTGTTTTTATCGAGGACAAGTTTACTGAAAGCTTCGGAATTCATCCGCTCCGACAGCAGTCCTTCTTCGAAAACCTGCGGCCGGCTCGATGCTACCAGCACCCCTTTGGCATCATATACATTTATGTCTGCAAAGAAAATATTTGACAGTTTCACAAGGAAATCCTCCAGATCGCCTTTCGAAACTTCCCTGATCTGCTGCAAATTACCATATTTATGCCTGACTTCAACAACCATCGACGCAGCCCGTTCCCGCAAATTATCGACGTTTTTTTTCGCGTTTATCCGAATGATCGTTACCGCCTGCATAATCCCTATTGCAAGCATGGCAAAGACGAGTGTTCCGATTAACGCGAAATGAAGCCGGTTCCTGAGGGTTGCAGGAACGTGTGTGATGTTCTTTGGAAAATTGATGATCCCCCCAACCATGAGAATAACGATGGAAAACAGGATGAACAGGTACGAAAATGGCGCGGCAAATGCAAGGTAATCGTCCTCTTTTTTGCTGATAACCAGCCTGTTGTTGCCACTAATTTTATATTGAAAATGGACCATGTGATCATCCGTAAAACCAGGCCTGGCAGCATCAAACATCGCGTATTTCCCTAAATCCGTCTTATATCCGCATGCTCCTGCTGCACGAACCAGCAATCCGTTTTGATACAAGGCGTAGGAATAATCAGAAAGGTTTGGCAGGTCAAACCTGGTTTTATCCATGAGTAAACCCGGGTAACCCGGGTCGGGATATGCATTTTTCAGGTTGAATTCAATGATAATCGCAGCCCTGGTAAAGGACTTTGCTGAAAAAGGTTCCCGGGAAAAAACAGCCAGGTAATACTCCTTTCCCAGTCCGTAATCTAAAAAAAACAGGTTCGTGCACACCGTTGACTCTCCATAATTGCGGATGATGTCGTGAAAGTAGCTGGCACAGGTAACGAGATAACCCTGGGGCTGAATCCGCAACTCCTTCCCCGGCTCGCAGCAGGTAACCTGGATCTGGTATTTCTTCCAGTAATCCTTGAAATACTGTGTTTTTAAATACACTGCCAGGCTGTCGTTGCTGACTCTTCTGCCGGTAAATCCGGGATCTGCCCATTGTTTCAGTAACGAATCAGCATCAAGTTTCCTTTCTACCTGTTCATAAAGAACCTCCGTAACAGGATTGCGCCGCGTCATCAGCTTGACCGCCAGTAGGTTCCGTTTTTCGGTTTCTTTTGTATGATTGGCCCCGTTCAGTAAAAAGGTTGTAAAAGCCGGGTAAAAAACAAGGAGGAACAAAAGGCTCTGAACGGAGAACAGGGCCCGGTTTTTTTCTTTAAAATACCTGTATGAAAACACGTAGAACAGGAAAAACAGGGTGATTGTTATATTTGGTTGCCACCCGGATAAAACAAATAAAAGGCTGTATAAGCAGGAAACAATGACTGCAAACAAAACAAGCAGTTTGCCGGAAGTCACGCAGGCGACGATGAAATCCAACACCTTGATGGAAATCAGCCACCATGATACCAGAAGGGCTGCAATGATGAAAAGGCCAAAACTGCTTTCATAGGTCAGGCCTGAAATATTCTGAAGGTTCAGGGATACAGGCGAATTAATAACGAGGTCGGTAACAAGGTACCTGATGGAATGAAATAGCACAAGCAGGATGAACAGGGCCATGAATGCTGCTGCGGTTTGAAGTGCATGCCCACGGGCCAGCCGGAAGGGATTGAGAGAGCTCCTTTTATAAAATACCAGGGAAATCAAGGTTAACATCAGCGCATTGATTGTAAAATCACCCAGCGACGGAAGCAAGGAAGAAGATGAATACAGGGCCGGGCTGAACAATTCCGACTGATACATTTCACCGGGAAACCCGATACTGTACTGGAGCAGTCTTAACAGGCAGATTGTGGAGAAATAGAAAACAACCATGAGATTCTCCCTGCTTCTGAACCAGGCAATACCCGAAAAAACATGCCAGAGAAAATAACACAGCGACAGCGATCCCAGAAGGAACAACAGTAAGAACATGCCTGACTGCTTCCCGCTTTCAGGCATGTTTCCGTCGAACTGAAGGCCGAACAGGCGGGTGCCGTCTGCGGCATAAACAGGATTCGGTCCTCCCGGTGCCAGGGAAACAGACACGGATGGTGGCAGGTCAAACCGGGATGAAAACCGGCTCTTTATGTATTCATTCTGAAAAGAGAATTCGCTTTTTATCAGGTAACAGCCCACAAAATGATACAACCCTGATCGAACTCCCTGAAATCCGTACCAGCCGTTTTTTAATCTCAGGGCATAATGCCCGGAACGGAAAGTTTTTGAGAATTCTTCCGGGAGGATCACTTTGTTGTTGCTCCAAAAAACAAGAGAGTCTCCCGAATAAATAAAATAGGAAAACTCCCCGTCGCCATCCTTGTCATGAAAAAAATTAAATTTGACACCAGCCCCGTTTAAAACATTTGTATCAAAATTGGCTGCAACATTTGCCAGCTGATTTTTTAAATCAGTTTCAGTTGCCCGGATTTCATTTTGAAACTGCTGCGAAATATTTTCAGGTCGGGCCCGGTCGGTTAAATACATCCGCTGACCGGATATGACGGCAAACATGATCATCGCCGTCAAAAACCAGGGAATTCCCCAAAAATAAACGCTTTTCAGACTAAATTTCACTAAGTTTCAGATTTACAGCACAATGTACCATGGCTCTCCGGACGCACAGGAACGCAATTCACATCATCATTGATGCCAATCTTCAAAAAGCCCCCTGCGTTCAATACAGGGCCTTAAATTAAGTATTTTTCAACGTGAGTACAAAAATTTGACTTGAATGCCCCCTCCCCTTTTTCCATGCCTGAAAATTAGACCAGAATCCAAGAAACAGCGATTTAAGATAGTTGTTTTTCCCGTGCCGGTATTTTTCACTTAACATCGAAACATAAAATGCATCGAGTTTTTGAGGAAGCACTTTTCGCATTTCAAAACCGTGCCGGGAAATCAATTTTGTCAGCGTTGCCCCTGTAAAATGATACAGGTGCCTGGGAACATCATACGCTGCCCAAAAGCTGCCATAATTTTGCGCATCCCACGAATTGCTGTTTGGAACGGCAACGATGAACACCCCGTCTGGTTTTAACATCCCCCTGATCATGGCGAGTGTTTCATCCAGGTCGTGCACATGTTCCAGAACGTGCCACATGGTGATGCAGGAATAAGCACTATGCTTGTCTTTTAAATCCGCCAGGTTGCCGGCCATCGGAATATTATTCTCCCGCATTGCATATTCCCTGGCTTTCTCATTCGGCTCAAAACCGGAAATTTCAAAACCCTTAGACCGGCAGTACCCGAGAAACTCGCCCGTACCGCAGCCGATGTCAAGGATGTTCCCGGCGGCAACATTTGCCTTCACGATGCCGAATTTGAGACTGATCGAAACCACACGGGCCAGCCTGTATACACGGCTGATCAGGTCCCCCTTTTTGGCATCATGCGAAATATAATCCTCCGACTGGTAGTACCTGCCAATTTCTGTCTTTTCAGGCCTCGGATTTACGAACCTGAACCCGCAGGCATCACAGGCTTGTATTGAAAATTTTTCCTTGCTGAGAAAATGATCTGTTACTTCCAGAAAATCCGAAAAAACGGTTGTTTTACAGACAGGGCATTTTACTAATTTTTCCGCCATTTGATTATTGTTTCACGTGAAACCTTAACGACCCAGGTATACGATCAGCACAGAGATGTCTGCAGGAGATACCCCGCTGATCCTTGACGCCTGTCCGATTGTCCGGGGCTTAACCTTGTTGAATTTTTCCCTTGCCTCATGAGAAAGTGACTCCAGCCTGGAATAATCGAATTCAGCCGACAGTGAGAAATTCTCAAGATTCGCCTGCTTGTTTACCAACTCCTGTTCCTTCTGTATATAACTTTCATATTTGATTTTCAGCTCGGTTTCCTCAATTATTTCGCCCGAATCAGAATCATTGAGAACGGCAAAATTCCTGATTTCATCAACGTAGCTGACCATGTCAGATAAAGAAAGCTGGGGCCTCAGCAGGATTGAGGAAGCTTTCTGTTTCTGCGAAACAGGGTTTGTCCCTCTGTCCGTGAGAAGTTTGTTGATTTGTGCCGGCTGCAAACTGAGCGAATGAAGAAATGCGATAAAACCGTTCACCTTCCCGTATTTCTGATCAACCGTTTCCAGCCGCTCCTTCGATGCCAGCCCGATGGCAGACGATAACGGGGTTAACCGCTGATCTGCGTTATCCTGTCGCAACAGGAGCCTGTATTCAGCCCTTGATGTGAACATACGGTAAGGCTCCTCCGTTCCTTTTGTGATCAAATCGTCGATCAGAACGCCAATGTAAGCCTCCGACCTCTTCAGGATAAATTCCTTTTCCTTTTTAATTTTCAGATGGGCGTTTATTCCCGCCATCAATCCCTGCGCGGCTGCCTCCTCATACCCGGTTGTTCCGTTAATCTGTCCTGCAAAATAGAGGTTTTCGATCACCCTGGTTTCCAATGAAAAGTTCAATTGTTCAGGCGGGAAATAATCGTATTCTATCGCATATCCCGGCCTGAAAAATTTTGCTTTGCCGAAACCTTCAACTTTTCTCAATGCCGCGAACTGCACTTCCTCCGGAAGCGATGATGAAAACCCGTTCACATAATACTCCACTGTATCCCAGCCTTCGGGTTCAATAAACAACTGGTGCCTTTCCTTTGTTGCGAAACGGTCGATTTTATCTTCTATCGAAGGACAATACCTCGGCCCTCTCCCCTGTATCCTGCCCGAATACATCGGCGACCTGTCGAATCCCGTTCTTAATATATCATGTACCTGTTCGCTGGTATACGTTAACCAGCAGCTCCTCTGTTCTTTCACCACAGGAGTGTCCGTATAGGAGAATTTTCCCGGAACAGGGTCTCCCGGTTGTTCGACCATTTTTCTAAAATCAAGCGATCGGCCGTCAACCCGAACCGGCGTTCCTGTCTTCATCCGGCTGGAGGAAAAACCAAAATCAACCAGTTTTTCCGTGAGATTTTTGGATGCGCCGTCTCCCATCCTGCCGCCTGAAAATTGTTTTTCACCGATATGAATGAGGCCGTTCAGAAAGGTTCCGTTTGCCAGTATCAACGATTTGCATCTGAAATCAATTCCAAGACCTGTTTTAACTCCGGCGATCTTCCCGCTTTTTACCCGGATATCCGTGACCGAATCCTGCCAGAAATCCAGGTTTTTGATCCCCTCGAGAACTTTCCGCCACTCCACAGAAAATAAAACCCGGTCATTTTGAGCACGCGGACTCCACATGGCAGGACCTTTTGACCTGTTCAGCATCCTGAATTGAATGGTTGTTTTGTCTGTAACGATACCGGAGTAACCTCCCAGCGCATCAATTTCACGAACAATCTGGCCCTTCGCAATCCCGCCCATCGACGGGTTGCAAGACATCTGGGCCATGTTCAGCATGTTCATGGTGATGAGCAACACCTTTGATCCCATGTTAGCTGCAGCGGCTGCAGCCTCGCATCCGGCATGACCGGCCCCGACAACGATTATATCATATTTCAGCATCCTGTATTTCCTGATGTTTCACGTGAAACAACTTTTTCGTTAACCTTTCACGCTGCTTTTAAACAGATCTCAATTGCTTCCGCAGGCACCCATAATATTCGAAGCTGCCTCATCTGCCGCAAGTCCTGGTTGCAAAAATACAACGAATATAATTACTTCGGCTACTTGAGTTTGCAAAGAAAAGCAAACTCAAACGCTCAGTATAACT
>JBAXDH010000091.1:0-14705 GCA_037141055.1 bacterium
TCCGCAATCAACCGTCCCGCCGTTTCCGCAATCAACCGTCCCGCCGTTTCCGCAATCAACCGTCCCGCCGTTTCCGCAACCAACCATCCCGCCATCTTCGCAACCAACCATCCCACCGGTTCCGCAATTCACCATCCCACCGTTTCCGCAATCAACCATCCCGTCGTTTTCACAACCGGGTGCAATAATGCCAATACCAGGAACCGGTCGATTTTTCCCGTAAATCGCAATAATTCCATGGAAATGATCCGGCATGATAGCAAACACACCCAGACCCGTGTTTTTGTAATGATCGGGAATTGCACGCCAGCATATGTCCACAATTTTCCCGCAATCAGATAACGCCATCTTTCGATCGACAATTCGTCCTAAAAAATGATGTCGGTCCTTTGTGCAAATGGTGATGAAATAATATCCGTAGCAGGAATAATCATACCGTGACAACCGCGAAGTTTCGACCCTGTATTTGTTACCGAATAAAGCCATACAAAATTTATGGATTAATCGGTTATCCGGGCAAAAGGTAATACAAGAAATCAATATTATTATTCCCGGCTAATATGGTCCTTGCTTACAAGGCAATGTACTGCCTCTGATTAATTACGCGGGGTCAGAACCGCGTCAATCGGCCACGGCTCCTGGCTCTGCAGAAAATAGATCGTGAGTGGATCGTCCTGTTTCACCTGCTGAAATGCCCGGTATAATCCGTCATTCGTGTTGGTGTTGGGTAACGGGATTCCATCCTGCATCAGTCCCGACAGTTCAAGAAACCGGCGCATGTCTGGCGGTGATTCAAACCGGATCCGGGAAAAATAAATTTCATTTTCCGGGTTCGCCAGGAAAATGGCATACATCCCGAACCGAACGGATAAAAACAAATCCTGCCATGGATAGAGGCTGTTCTGCAACCCTGTCGGGCCCCCGATATACACCAGGTTCTTCCTTGCTTTCTTCATGACAGGCAAATCGAAAGGTTCAGGCAGCACCAGCGTTTGCTGAGGATTTCCATGCATGATGGCCATGGCAACAGGCAAATAATAGCTGCGGGAATTGTCCGACCCGCTCTCGCCGGTTATTGAAATATACAGGTTCCCGTATGCCGCCTGGTACTGGTACCGGGTGCTGCAATCGTATTTGCACAGGGTATCGCGTTGTGTACAGCTAACCACCGACAGCGAATAGGCGCCGAATGCCTCCTCGGGCGATCCCAGCAGGTAAACTTCAGCCTTTAGCCGTTCGTTGCCCCATGCGATTTCCTGCACCATCAGCGACTTAAACCCGAATTCAAGGAACAAATCTGCCGCGTTGTTGTAGATCAATACCGACTCCAGGTCGTAGGTTTCGGGCGGCAGGACCCTGGCATTCGGAAGATCGCCGCCGGCAATGGGCGTTATTGACTGGGCCGGTGCCTGCCATGGAAGAAATAAGATCAGGATCAGAAATTTCCACATAATAAAGCGAATAAGTGAAGAACATGCAGAACCGGAAGAAAGCCCGATATCATCCTGTAAATATAAAAAATCCTGACGATAATGCCGCCCTGCAAAAAATCCTTTCACGCCGGTAAAATTGTTTAACCATAGTTGCGTTATCTTTGCCGGCAAATAAAACCGTACGTATGACCACATCATATCTCCAGAACAATATTTATCATGGCTTCAGGCTTCTCGGACAGCGTTTTGTCAAAGAGCTGAACTCGGACTGTCTCCATTTCGAACATGTGAAAAGCGGCGCGAGCCTGCTGAAAATCATCTCCGACGATGCGAATAAAACTTTCAGCATCGGTTTTAAAACCTTCCCCGAATCCGACAACGGCGCACCCCATATCATGGAACATTCGGTGCTCAACGGATCGAAGAGCTTTCCCGTAAAAAGTCCGTTCGATGTGCTGCTCAAAGGCTCTCTGAGCACTTTTCTGAATGCTTTCACATCCAAGGATTACACCATGTACCCGGTGGCAAGCATGAACGACAAGGATTATTTCAACCTCATGCATGTATACCTCGACGCTGTTTTCAACCCGCTGATTTATGATGAGCAGCGCATCTTCAAACAGGAAGGATGGCATTACGAACTCACCGGCAGGGATGAGCCGCTGAACTACACCGGCGTGGTATATAATGAGATGAAGATAACATTTTCAAATCCCCAGCGTGAACTCTGGTACCAGGTGTTCAAACATCTTTTTCCCGACAATGCCTACGGTTTCGAGTCGGGCGGCACCCCGGCAGCAATCCCGACGTTGACGAGGGATGCCTTCATCGAATTTCACAAAAAATATTACCATCCCGAAAACAGCTATATTTTCCTGTACGGCAATGCCGGCCTTGACCAGGAGCTGGCATTCATTGACTCGGCTTATCTTGCAAACTACACCAGGACAGGCAACCTGATCACCATTGAAGATCAGCCGCCTTTCCCTGAGATGAAGGATGTCACCTCTTTTTACCCGGTGATGGAAGAATCGGGAACCGTGAACCAGACATTTCTGACCTATACGTTCGTAGCCGGTCAAAACACTGACCTCGCCCTCACCCTGGCCCTCGATATCCTGTGCGAGGTGCTGGTAAACCAGGAATCCGCCCCCATCCGGCTGGCCCTGCTTGAAGCCGGCATCGGGCAGGATGTGACGGCCTCCTCCTCCAATTTCAAACAGCATGCCGTGCAGATCGCCGCCATCAATGCAAACCCGGGGGACAAGCAGAAATTTCTTGAAATTGTGACCGGCTGCCTGCAAAAAGCCGCCACCGATGGGATCAACAAGGAAGAGATTGAAGGCGTGCTGAACCGCATCGAGTTCAGGCTTCGCGAAGGAGACGATGCCCAGAAAGGACTGACGTACCTGAACATGGCCCTCCCCTGCTGGTTTTTTGCCAATGATCCGCTGGCAGGGCTTGCCTACGACACCCCGCTGGCCGAGGTGAAAAAAGCGCTGACATCCGATTACCTCGAGAAAATCATCGTCAAATACTTCCTCGACAATCCACATACCCTGCTGCTCAGCCTCGAACCTTCGACAGGCCTGGAAAAAGAACGGAATGAACGGTTGCTGTCTGAACTTGCTGCCAGCAAGTCAGCATTAAGTGAGGCTGATATTGACTCGCTCATCAGTGAAACAGAAGAACTGATCGCATACCAGCAACGCGAAGACTCACCCGAAGCGCTTGCCTCCGTGCCCATGCTCGGAATCGGGGATATCGATCCGAAAGCAACTTTTTACTCCGTTGATTCTCAAAATATTGCCGGGATTCCTGTGCTGGCCCACGAACAATTCACGAACAACGTGGTTTATGTGAACCATTTTTTCGACCTCCAGGTGATCCCGGAAGAGCTTATTCCTTACGTTTCGCTGCTGTCGCATGTGATCGGCAGCATGAACACGAAAAATTACACCTATGGCGACCTGAACAAAACGTTGAACATTCATACCGGCGGCTTCTTCACCTCGCAGCGCACATACCTTGTAAAATCTGACGACGACCGGATCCTGCCAAAGTTTGTGGTTACATCAAAGGCAATGAATTACAAGGTGGGAAAATTGTTTGAGCTCACCGAAGAGATCCTTGGCCACACGATATTCGATGATGCCGAACGTTTGAAAACCGTCCTTTCACGCCACCAGTCCCAGCTCGACTCGCAGGTGAAAGGCAACGGCTACCACGTTGCCAGCCGCCGCCTTTCCTCCTATATCAGCAACCAGGGGATGTTCAACGAACTTACCGGCGGACTTTCATACTACTGGTTCATCACCGACTTGCTTAAGAATTTCGAGACCACCTCGCATATGATCATTGAAAACCTGGAAAAAGCGGCGTCATTGCTTTTTACCTGGAACAACCTCGTTGCCACCATGACAGGCGCCCGGAAAGACCAGGCGGTTTTCTCGACCGGGCTTGACTTCCTTGCCCGTCAACTGCCGAAAGGAGACCAGATGACGCACGAATGGACCCTAAACCCCGGAATCCGGAATGAGGGAGTGACGGCTGCCTCAAACGTTCAATATGTGGTTAAAGGTTTCAACTTTAAAAAGCTCGGATATGCCTGGGACGCCAGGATGAGGGTGCTCAACCAGGTTTTATCCACCGACTGGCTGCAGACCCGTATCCGCGTGATCGGCGGGGCCTACGGCGGATTCAGCAGCATTTCTCCCGGAGGCAATTTCACCTTCAACTCCTACCGCGATCCGAACCTTGGCAGCACCATCGAAAATTTCAACAACAGCCCGGGATACTTGTCTTCATTCGACGCCGACCCGCAAACCATGACCCGGTACATCATCGGAACCATCTCGGAGATGGATTCGCCCCTCACCCCCTCTCAAAAAGGAGACCAGGCAGTCAGCATGCATTTTTCGCAGCGAACAGCCGCGGATATACAGCAGGACCGCACCGCAGTGCTTTCGACAACCCCTGAAGACATTCGCGGATTTTCACAGCTGGCAGCGGATGTGCTGAATCAGAATGCAATCTGCGTGTATGGAAATTCCGAAAAACTTACCGGCGAACAGGGTTTATTCAAATCGCTTTTAAAGATCGATCAATCAAACAACGGTTTATAATCAAATTCCCATGAATATCGAATCATTGGCAGGCATCGTTATCGTTCAAACCGCCCTGGCCAGCTACAGCATCGCCATTTTCTCGGAGCAGCGGAAACATAACGTAACCAGGAAAGTGTTGTCATTTCTCTCCATCGGGGTGCTTCTTGACATTATTGCCACCACGTTCATGATCCTGGGATCGAGCCGGGGTCCGTTCACCCTTCATGGAATCCTGGGTTATTCTTCCCTGGCAGGCATGCTTACCGATGCCATCCTGCTGTGGGTTCTATACCGCAAACACGGTTTTGGGGCAGTAGTGCCGAAGGGGATTCACTGGTATTCGCTGGGGGCCTATATCTGGTGGATAGCTGCCTATATTACCGGTGCTTTGCTGGTGGCTCTGAGGCATGCCTGAAAAACCAGGAAATAACCCATCACGGCAAGGAAAACCGGTGCACACGGCGGCCCGCCGAGAAACATCGATATTTTCCCTATAAGACTGTTGCAGGTGTCGGGCGAAGCAAACTGCTCCATGATATGCACCTGTATCATGAACAAAACCGCAATGCCCTTCAGCAGGTCCGCAGTCCCGTTCCCGTTAATCCGGTTACCTGGGGTATAAGTCATGCATTAATTTACCTGAGCTAATAACTCCCTGGTTGGTTTTACCCGGTAAATATACTTCGACTACTTGAGTTTGCAAAGAAAAGTAAACTCAACCGCTCAGTATAACTGCATCTAAGCAGCTTTGCAATTGCAAACCTGCCAAGATTCAGTATATATGCACCTTTCGGCAAATCTGCGGTTTGTATTATTAATTCGCCCCGCCAAACCTGAATTTCACGCCGATGCTGATCCCCACGTTGGTTAACAATGCTGTTTCTTTCAGGTACTGGTTCGGACTGCCGGAAGGAATTGTAACCTGGTTGTCCAATGTTTTCACATATTCCCATTGCAGATCTTTCGTTGTCAAAAGAGGAACCTGGTCCACGCCATCCTTTGTCCATTCAACCACCTTGCCCTTCCTTGGCGAATAATTCACTCCATTGAGGTTAACCTCCGCGAAAAAAGAAAGTTGCTGGTTGAGGTTGTAATCCGCACCAACAGCTGCCGCAAATCCCACAGAAAGTCCGCCGGAATCCTTTTCCTTATAATTTTCAACAGAGGGATCTGTCGCTTTTGTGACAGGTGCGCCGGTCTTTGTATTTGTGTAACTGTAAATTGTCTGGTTAATGACACCGAGAATAATGCCAAACCGGCCGTAAGGATTGATTTTCTCAAAACCCGGAGTAATGACGATGGCAGGGATGATCCGGAACGACATCGCGGAATATTTGTCGTCATATTCCTGTGAATATGTGCCCTGGGTAAGGTTGTACTTTGTTTTTACGCCAAACCCTATGAATTCATTGAATCCGAGGTCCACGCCAATGTATTTGGAAAACATGTAGCCACCTGCCAGGTTGATATTCAAACCTGATCCAAGACTGCTGGATTTAATGACACTCACATCGGATGAATTACCGTTGATCGTCCGGTCAACGCCCTCACCGCTGTTGTAATAAGATAAGCCAAGGCCGACGCCAACACCCAGCCGGGCATAAAACTTTTGCGCACTGATGGTCCCTGCTGCCATAATAAGTACCACTAAAAGAATAAATAATTTTTTCATAATGTTTTTTTTAGGTTGTTACTGATAATATACTACTTTATTATAAATTTCTTTGCGAAAATAGTATGATTACAGCAAGGCCTACCGGATTTTAACATTTATTAACATTTACCTGATTGTTAATACTTTAACTAACGACACCTGCCCCATTATAAAATGAATTGTACTTCAGGCATTTCAATCTTTATTGTTTATTGTTATGTAAACACTTCCATTATTTTGTAATTTTGATCCGGGATATTATCAGGTCATCCCTCTTATCTGGATCCAATGCGTAAAATCATATTTTTTATTCTTTTATTAATGCCGGTACTTTTCACACTTTGTAAACAAGACAGCTCCACCGGCAGTCAACCGCCTTCTCTGCTTGATGTACAGACTGTCATAAACCAAACCCACGATAAGTTCTATGAGTCGGCAGCCAAAACCAACGGTGACCCGCGCAAGGCGCTTATGTTAACCAAAGATTGGGTGATCACCCAGCCGACAGTGGCAGGTGCTGATGTGCTGGACAGCACCTACCTGCGAATTTTATTGAAATCCGGAATAATCACTACTTATGCGTTTAACGAATTGGACAAAAACGGATTCAGCATCTTCCGGGGAAGCAAGGCCGGTAGTTCCGGAGCACTTGCCAAACTGGGCGGACACGGTTGCAAGAATACCATTGAAAACAAAAAAGTGTTGATTTTTGCAGCCGGCTTCAGTCAATTTTATACAGAGGGAGAAATGCAGCCGCTCATGAACATGATTGTTGCCGCAGGACCCAAATATGAAGTCACCCTGCTGAAAGATGAACAGTGCGATATCGGGATGATTGACAATTTCGGAGACTACGGGTTGGTCATCATCGACACTCATGGCGCTCCGGACGGTTTCATGCTTGGTACCAAAATAAAATTCTCCACCTCTCCGCAAACAGAAGAGGAGTTGAAAAATGCCATCATCCAGCAAGCAGGGCAGAAAGTTTATGACATGATACTTAACGGGGAGATGGGTTATATGAATCAGAATTATGGAGTCGGAGCCGATCTGTCTCACTGGTATTACAACAAACCAACAATCCTTGAAATGGAATTATTCGTCACGTCGAAATACATTAATTCGCGCTCATTATGGAGCGGAACGGTTGTTCTCGGGAATATGTGCTATTCGGCCGACAATATATCCCGCGATCCCAGGTTTTTTTCATCCCCACCCATCAGAACAGCTTTTATAAACAGGGATGTGATCAGCTACTATGGTTATTCAAGGGACAATAATAGTTCAACTGTTGTTACGGATTCGCTTTCAAAACAAATGGAAGATTCGCTGGTAAGGTCCTTTTTGGTTGACGGCGACAGCACCGGGATTGCGCATCTCAGATCTGATAATACAGAATATAATGACTATTATTATACATCTCTCAAATTCAAGCAGTTCAATTACAACAATTATTGCTTTGGAAGATGCGGGGATGATTATGTGGATATCCGCGACGGGAAGACATACCAGACCGTATGCATCGGCAAGCAGGTATGGATGGCACAAAACCTGAATTATGCCGCACCGGGCAGCATCTGTTATTCGGAATCGGTCGGCAATTGCGTGACATTTGGCAGGTTGTATGACTGGAATACCGTGATGAACGGAGACCCTGCCACCAATAAAAACCCAAGCGGTGTCCAGGGTATATGCCCTCCCGGATGGCATTTACCCAGCATGTCGGAATGGTACGAACTCATTGATTTTGCGGGTGGAATCTGGGTCGCCGGTGGTATGTTAAAGGAAACCAGTGTCTGGAACAGTCCAAATACTGGCGCTTCCGATGCATTCTCGTTCTCTGCATTGCCTGGCGGTTACCGTGATACAACAGGAACTTTTAAAAACCTGGGGAACTATGGCCACTGGTGGACAACCCGCGACAGCGCAAGCATTCACAAAAAATGGTTTATCGTCATGTCTTCCATCAATGCCGTTGCCGCCGGTTCTGTCATTACCGGAGGAAGCGCCATGTCGTGCCGCTGCCTGAAAAATTAATCTGACTGATTTGCCGGCTTATTTTCCGTTAATACCTGCTGCAGGTAATCATAGTTGAAATTGTTGGTCAGGCTGAGCAGAAGCTTCGAAGGTTCTTGATTTTCAGGACCAATCATGTCAATGAGACTATGGAGCAGGTCAAAATCCGCAACCGAAGCGGCATCGATCATCTGCAGTTTAAGCGTTTCAGGTAATTTTGCAATACTTTCGGCGATGGTCGTGTCTTTCTCCGGAACCGGCATCTCCAGGTCCATAATAACCAGGTGCGGGTTCCACTCCCTGAATTTTTCAACGGCATCTGTTCCGTTCACCGCTTCCTGTGTTTCAAAACCAATTATTTTCAGAAGTTTTGCAGTCAGGTTCAGGTGTATTTCATCATCGTCAACCACCAGGATACGCCAGGATTCCTATCCAGCAGCAAGACGCACCACAATGCTGCCTTTATCGGTGAATTTCATTGCATTCCCGATCAGGTTGATCAATATCTGGCGTAATTTGCCAGCATCCGCAATGATGTATTGCGGAAGATCACCGGCAGTTTCAAAAACAAAAAGAACATTTTCAGACCGGGCCGATTCATTGAACATCATCCGGATCTCGGCCACGAATGAATATAAATCCACGTTGGCCGGATCCAGGCCTGTCTGACCGGATTCCATTTTCGACAACTACAGGATGTTGTTGATGAGCGACAGAAGATGTTTTCCAGCCCGGACAATCGTAGCATTGTATTCCTTCTGGATGCCGGACAAGCTGTCGTCCCGTCCAGGCAGTTGTGAAAATCCGATAATTGAATTCAATGGTGTCCTGATTTCATGCGACATGCTTGCCAGGAACAAACTCTTTGCCCTGTTGGCTGCTTCCGCGTCCTCTGAGCGGTTTCTTATTCAGGCTTCTTTCAGGTTTCTTTCCTGCACTTTTCATAATGGATGCAAATATTCCGGGTTTGATGTGTTGTTTCAGAAATCCCGGTGATTTTCTTCCAGATAATTGAGATCCTTCAAGTAGGTCTCCTCCATAAAATAGAGTGCAACCAAACCCATTGCGAAGGTGAATCCTCCCACCATGGCCGCTGCTCCCTGCACTCCGAAGGAACCTTTGAGCGCTTCAAACGACAGTGTGATGACCACGACGCCTCCCCTCACAAAATTGGGAACCGTGGTGGTGACAGTGGCCCTGAGGTTGGTGCCGAACTGTTCGGAGGCGATGGTGACGAACACGGCCCAGTAACCGATGCTTATCCCCATGATGAACACAAGGGCATAAAACAGGCTCACCGGAAGATCGTGTGAATTGAGGTATACACCGGCCATGGTGGCAGCTGCGAGCAGGAATATCAGTACAATACGTTTGCGTGAGCGAAAATACTGGCTTGAAAAGCCGCTGATGAGATCGCCGACAACCAGACCCGAATAGCAAAACATGATCGATTTGGCCGCAGATACACTCCCGTTAACCCCCAGTTTTACGGCAAATTCGGGCGAAAACATCACGAGGATTCCAACCACGAACCACATAGGAAGGCCGATCAGGATGCACTGAAGATATTTCAGGAAGCGCTTACGGCTGGTAAAGAGGCTGAAAAAATCGCCCTTCCTGACCGACTTGTTTGATTTCACCGCGGCAAACATGCCCGACTCAAACATCTTTGCCCTCAGAGCCAGAAGCACCAGCCCCAGCAATCCTCCAAAAATATAGGCCCATTTCCATGGAAAGAAATCACCTACCAGCGCTGCCGTTACGGAACCCAGGATGCCAACAGAGGCGACAATGGTGGTGCCGTAACCGCGCGACTCCTTTTTCAGGGTCTCGCTCACCAGGGTGATGGCCGCCCCCAGTTCTCCCGCCAGTCCGACGCCCGCAAAAAACCGGGCAAAGGCGTATGCGGGAACGGTTGTGACGAATGCATTCGCAATGTTGGCCGCCGAATAGAGGGCGATGGACCCGAACAGCACCGAGAGCCTGCCTTTCTTATCGCCAAGGATGCCCCAGATGATCCCCCCGATGAGCATGCCCGTCATCTGCATATTCAGAAGGAACACACCCTGCGTCACCAGGTCGTCGCCTGTAACACCCAGGGCCTTCAGGCTCGGAATGCGTACGATGCCGTATAGCACCAGGTCGTACATGTCGACAAAATAGCCCAGTGCAGCCACCATCACGGTGAAATTGAAGGCCGGTTTAACCTGATCCCAGGTGAATTTACCGCTGTTATCCATTGCTTAGGTTTGGGCGCAAAAATAAGCAGTGAAGTCGGAATTACAATTGATATCAACTGAAAAATCCTGTACAATTGTTGCAAAAACATCGTAGTCAAATGATAATCTGATAATTGAGGTGCATGAATGAAAAAGCACATCCCTCCCGTTGAATGACCGCCGTTTGGTCATAGGTTTTACTTTTTCAGCAAAAACCCGTCGAACCAGGGTTTGGCGTGGATAACAGAGTAAACGTATGTTGCCCTGTGATCGGCTTTTGCCCCGGCAGAAATTGCATGCGTATCCCCGCTTCCCATGAGCTTATGAAAACCCTCGGCGAGTTTTGCCACATACACCGGAACCACTTCATCCGATTCCCCGTAATAATTGTTCAGGGGAGTGTGGCAGCGCCAGCGGTAAGCATCCGAACAAGATGCTGTTCATCTTGTTCAGATCGTAGGTTCCGATGTACTGGTATTCGGTACCGCTGGTAACTTTGGTGAAAGCGTTCGTGGTTTGACCCTGCAGGCAGGATACTGCACTCAATAAAAACAAAAGGGGAAGGATGGTTATTTTCATGATTTTCATTTATTTGGCTTGTCAGAACTCGCAAATGTATTCACTTTATCCGGATTTATAAGGTACGTTCGAAGAAAGGCAATGATGAAGGAAACAGAAATGAGGACCGACACAATGATCAGGAAAAGAGCAACCAAATAGCTGGTAAATTCCCGTCCTTTTGAACTGAACATAAGATCGGGCAGTTCAAGGACGATTACAGCGCCTTCAATGAACAGTCCGAAAAGTAAAAGCCCTACGCCGAAATCTTCAGCCATGTGATTCAGGCGGACCTGCCAGTCATCCTCCGCGGTTCGGCTGATCCTGAGAAAGACATCGCGTGATTCCATGATCACACCGAGAGCGATAAGTAAGATTGAAATGCTGCTGCATACGTCGTTTAATTCTTCTATGCCATCCGGTCCCCAGATTACGCATCCACCCAGATGGTGTAAAAGAAACAGGACTCCCACCATCGAGAAATAAACCGACACGATGTTCAGGAAGAGGAAGAACCATCTTCCTGCGAGTAATTTGAATATGAAAGGGACCATTCCGTTTTTCATGGTTTTATTGCAGAACATACCGTCAGTATCTTTTCTTCCAAAAGCATCAGTGATTTCCTGAAATGCCAGCAAATCAACCTGGCTCCAAATCAGGTTCAAGCCTATACAAACTATTTATGTAATGCATTCCTTATACAACGATCTGAAAGGTATGACATTGAGGGAAAGCGAATTTTTGAAACGGGAGAAAAATACTATTTTGAAAATCTCGGTCTCCGGAATGCCTTGGCCGGAGTTAGACCCTCTGATATGAACAAATTGGTAGAAAACGCCATTTTTAATCACTTGCGTTATCATGGTTATAGTGTAAAAACCGGTCAGTTAGGAAAACTGGAAGTCGATTTTGTGGCTGAAAAGCAGAATGAGAAAATTTATATTCAGGCTACCTGGCGCCTTGATTCCCAAAAAACTATAGATCGGGAATTTGGCAACCTTCAGAAAATTCCTGATCATTATCCTAAAATGGTGGTAAGTCTTGATGATTTCAAGGGGAACACCATAGAGGGTATCAGACATATTAACCTGAAGGATTTTTTATCCAACGATACCCTGTAGCTGCCCGGCTTCAATATATTTCTCCTGACGGGCTATTGGCTGGACAGGTCGGATGGGCCGGTTTTTCCATTAAGGATTGATCGTTACCGGTAAATTGAACGTTTCCGAACAGCCGTTGGTCGGATTGGTCTCCGTAACCTTCACATACCCGGGATTGATGACCCCGCACGGGAAATCCCAGGTGAGAGTCAGGCAATTGCGGTTCGGGAAACATAACTCAGGGTTTCCGTGGCTCGCATTCCAGGTATACGTGTCCCCTGAAACGTAAGGTGTCGAGTAGGTAACGACCTGGCCCTGGGTCACCGTTGTTGCCCCTGAAATGACTGTTGCAGGTGCGGGTTTGACCGTGACATTTTCAGTGCCCGGGTCAACGGCTGCACAGAACGGCGAGGTGTTTTCGGTGTATTTCACCCCAACCGACTGGGCTCCTGCTGCATTCCATAAAACGGAGACCGTGTGGTCGGTGGAGGTTCCCCCGGAAACGATGGATCCGCCCGCTGAAATGACCCAGACATAGTTTGACTTGCCATCGGCAGCGGTGTACAGGCTTGCCGTATTCTGGCAAGGGTTGGCTTCGCCGGTGGGTGCTGCCGGCCACCACTGGGCCGGCTGGGTGAGGGTGACGCCGGATGTTGCCGTGCAGGAAAGGGCATCGGTGACGGTGACAGTGTAAGTGCCGGCGGCAAGTCCGGTGGCGGAAGTGCCGGTTTGCACCGGGGTCGTCGACCATTGGCAGGTGTAGCTTCCCGTTCCTCCCGAAACCGACACCGTTACAGTACCATCGGCCCCGGCGAAGCAGCTGACATCATGCGCCGCATAGGCCGTTGGCTGCAGGGTGTAGCAGGGCGCTCCGGCACCGGTAAACGTTCCGAAGGTGGTGAGCGCGGTGGCAGTGAGCATGTGGTTTGCAACATCGGCCCCGTCATATGCAGCCACAGGGGGTGGATCAACCCGTTCGCAATATAGTTTTGATTCCGTTCCGGTCACATCCGAGGCTTTGTAAAAAAATTGCGCATCACATGTAAACCCGCTGATGTTACTCGAGCCGATCTCCCAGTAACGGTTCAGGTAATCACCCTGGATGTTGGGACTGGGATATTTTGCATTGACCAGGTTCAACCCAACATAATTCTCAGCTCCAAAGGTCGCTGAAGTGAAATCAAGCACTACCGGCGTATAGTCGGCGCCCCCGGTAATATCTCCGACGGGGAAGGTAAAGGTGCCCGGAGCTGCAAACTGCTTCCGAAGCTGGCCGGAGCCGGTTGCAACCACCATGGAGGTGCCGGAAGGTACTCCGGAAAATTTCGCATCGGGCCCCAGCAGTAGGTTATGGCTGCCAAGGACAAGGTTCCCGCCGGAAAGGGTGAGCGTTTTATTCACGGCAATGTCGTGGTTCAATGAAACCCCGGCAGCATTGTCGATGGCCAGGTTGTCGAAAATAATGGTGCCGCTGACGGACTGTGGCGTGCTTCCGTTCAGCACAACCCTGCCGGTTTCAATGTTCAGCGGGGAGGAGGCAAGTTCTCTCAGATCGCCTCCCACTTTCACAAGCCCGTGATCGTATAACGCCCTGCTGCCCTGCAGGATAAGATCGTCCTTTACATTGAGTATGTTTCCCGCGGGCACCCTGATGTAACCTCCCTGCTTTACGATCACTCCCTGGCCGGAAAGAAACTGCGGGACTACCAGTATGAAACCGGAGAGGATGATCGTCTGGATTTTTTTTCTCATGTGAAAAATGATTTTTTTGAACGAATAACCTCCCCCTCCCCTCCAAGGGGCGGGCGGGGAGGGGTCACTAAACAGCAGCGATCGATAAATTTAAACAGCCTCTTAGTGTTTATCATGCTTGATATATTTATACGGACCATCACCAAAAACCTGCACTTCGGCCTTTTTCGGTTCTACCACGATGGTTCCGCGCTGACCATAAACGATCCAATAAAAACTTCCGTTTTTACCCCGGACGGAAAATGAATTATTCTTAACCCGCGAGGTGCTGTACACGATATTTTCATCAGAATCATCCGAATAAATGGGGGTGATCTGTATGGTAAAATTTGAAGCAAAAGAGCTCACGTAATCGGGAAGCTGGATGGTTACCGATTTGTTGTCTTCAATCTTAGCTTCTCCCCTGTAATAGACTCCCGCTTCAGGTCCCTCCAGACAAGCATGAACCAGGTAGCTGTCCGACTTTGTGGGATGGTTAATCACAAAAGTTTTCCCTTCCCCCTGATCACCTTTAGGTCGCGAAGGTACAATGGCCGGATCCACCCAGGCTGTCGACCCATCAGTATATGCGGCAAGCACCTGGCCATCTGCAGAGGGGGAGGAATTGGGATATGTTACCGCTCCCGCTTTAAGGGTTCCGGTAATAGTAACATTACCACTATTATCATGATTAACAACATTTACAACTAATCCATCTGCATAAGTATTTGCATTACTTTCTGCGGTAACGGCTGCGCCTGCGGCATCATAATTTGAAGCTAATCCATCTGCATAAGTATTTGCATTACTTTCTGCGGTAACGGCTGCACCAGCGGCATCATAATTTGAAGCTAATCCATCTGCATAAGTATTTGCATTACTTTCTG
>JBAXDH010000092.1:0-14601 GCA_037141055.1 bacterium
ATGCTCCCCCGGGATCGGGTCTGGGAACTTCTTCAACCCTTGTTGTGGCCATTCTGGGTGCTTTTGCCGAATGGCTGAACCTCCCGATGGGTGATTATGACCTGGCGCACCTGGCCTACGAAATTGAACGTACCGACCTTGCCATGGCAGGCGGCAAGCAGGATCAGTATGCTGCGACATTTGGCGGGGTTAATTTTATGGAGTTCTTCAAAGAAGATAAGGTTATTGTGAATCCACTGAGAATCAGGGAGAAATACCTTGATGAACTGGCGCATAACCTGATCCTGTATCATACCGAGACCAGCAGGCTCTCCTCCAGGATTATCGAACAGCAAACCAGAAATGTTCTTGCTAAGAATGTGAAGTCATTGGAGGCAATGCACAAATTGAAAGAACAGGCTGTAATGATGAAGGAAGCCATTTTGATGGGAGAACTGGATAAAATCGGTGAGATCCTCGACTTCGGCTGGCAGTTTAAAAAGAACCTGGCTGAAGGGGTAAGCAATTCCTTTATCGATGAAATTTACGATACAGCCATGAAAAATGGAGCAACAGGAGGAAAAATTTCAGGGGCAGGCGGAGGCGGATTCATGTTTTTCTATTGCCCCGGGAACAACCGATCGAAAGTAATCGAGTCACTGAAGAAATTCGGAGGCCAGACCAAACGCTATGAGTTTGCGACAAAGGGTTTGTCGACGTGGACGATTTGAGATAGCGAAATAGCGAAATTGTTAGAAGATCAACACAATTTAAAACTGAGATATGCGAATTATAGAATCCATCAAAGAATCCATTGAGGTAAAACAAAAATTGCTGACAAATTCTTTTCTGATCAGCGAGATCCGTAAGGTTGCCGTTGCCTGCACCAATGCCTTTTCAAGGGGGAACAAGGTGCTCTTCTGCGGAAATGGCGGCAGTGCTGCCGATGCGCAGCACCTTGCTGCGGAATTTTCGGGCAGGTTTTATTACGATCGTCCACCATTGCCTTCCGAGGCGCTGCATGTGAATACCTCATTCCTCACGGCAGTCGCAAACGATTATTCATTCGATGAAGTTTACGCAAGGCTGCTGAAGGGAACCGGAAAGGAAGGTGATATCCTGATCGGCTTGTCAACTTCAGGGAATTCCAAAAACATTATCAGGGCATTTGAAGTGGCTCGCGAAATGGGCATAACCACGGTTGGTTTTACCGGGGAAACCGGCGGAAACCTGGCTGGGTTGTGTGATTTCCTTATCAATATTCCTTCCTCGGATACACCCCGCATCCAGGAATCTCACATCATGGTGGGCCATATCATCTGCGACCAGGTGGAATCAACGTTGTTCCCCAAAGAAGTTTAATTGTGGAGGCAATTGTCCTTGCCGGAGGATTCGGAACCCGATTGCAGAAAGTGGTCAGCGATGTGCCAAAATCAATGGCACTTATCAATCAGCGGCCTTTCCTGGAATATCTTTTCGATTACCTGATTTCCCAGGGAGTTGAAAAAGCAGTTCTCTCCGTGGGGTACAAGCATGAAATCATAACCGGCCATTTCGGGGACAAATACAAAACGTTGGAGTTGGAATACGCCGTGGAAGCTGAGCCTCTTGGCACGGGGGGAGGAATACGCCTAGCGATGTGGAAAATCGACGGTCTTCGGGCGCTTGTCATGAATGGGGACAGCTTGTTCCGGTTAAATTACCGGGATTTGATGGATTTTCACCTGAGGAAAAAAGCAGATGCAACGCTTGCACTCCGAAAACTGGATGATACCGGGCGCTATGGCCGTGTTTCAATGAACCGTGTGCGACGCATCAGCGGATTTGAAGAAAAAGGAATTTCTTTGGGGGAAGGATACATCAATGGCGGCGTGTATGTTGCAGAGAAACATTTCCTTATGGAGCCTGAATTCAGGGGTAGGTTCTCTATGGAAAAGGATTGCTTTGAGCGTTATTATCCCGAATTGAAATTTTATGGTTTCCCTGCCGACAGCTATTTCCTGGACATCGGCATTCCTGAAGATTACCTTAAAGCACAACATGAATTTGCATCATTTGAAGATTGACGGTTCCTGGACTTTATTTCTCGACCGCGACGGAGTCATCAACCGGCGCATCGTGGACGACTATGTCAAATCATGGGAGCAGTTTGAATTCCTGCCCGGCGTTCCGGATGCAATGCAACTGTTTCGCCGGGTGTTTGGAAGGATCGTCGTCGTCAGCAACCAGCAGGGGGTGGGGAAGGGGTTGATGAGTGAAAAGGATGTAGTGTCCGTTCATGCGCAGCTGATGGCCGAAACAGAGCGGGCAGGAGGCAGAATCGATGCGGTTTTCTTTTCACCGCATCTCCGGTCGGAGCACTCCATCATGCGAAAACCCAATATCGGAATGGCTCTCAAAGCCCGCAAATCATTTCCAGGCATCCACTTTAAACAATCCGTCATGGCCGGAGATTCCCTGTCGGATATGATTTTCGGCAAACGCGCAGGCATGATAACTGTTTTAATTTCAGATCATGCAGATCTTGCAAAAAAACACCCCCGTTTAATCGATTATGTCCTCCCTGATCTAATTTCCCTCGCACATGCAATCTAGCAAGTACCTTTTTTCTCGCTATTTCGCCATTTCGCTGTTTCGCGACTGCATTATCCACCCCCTAATCCGCCCCCGCCCTTGACCCCAACCATCATCCTTTTCTGCTTTCTTGCCTACACCGCTCTCCTTTTTGTCATTACCTGGCTGACTGCTCGCAAATCGACCAACCGGAGTTTCTTCCTCGGGAACAAATCATCGCCCTGGTTTATTGTGGCTTACGGGATGATCGGCGCATCCATGTCCGGCGTGACCTTCATGTCGGTTCCGGGATGGGTGGGTACGGCAAATTTTTCATACATGATGGTGGTAATCGGCTATGTTTTCGGATATACGGTCATTGCGAACGTGTTGCTGCCGCTCTATTACCGGTTAAACCTTACCTCCATATATTCTTACCTTGAAACCAGGTTCGGATTTTGGTCATACAAGACCGGTGCTTTTTACTTCATCCTTTCCCGAACAATCGGGGCTTCTTTCAGGATGTTCCTGGTTGTGAATGTGCTGCAGATATTCATCTTCGATGCCTGGAACATTCCGTTCTTTGTCACCGTTCTTATTTTTATCGTACTGATTCTATTGTACACATTCAAAGGCGGCATCAAAACCATCATCTGGACCGACACCATCCAGACGAGTTTCATGCTTTTATCGCTGGGATTGTCGATTTACCTTATTATCGACAGCATGGGGCTCAACCTGGGTGAAATGGTGAACAAGGTTTACGCAAGTTCCTACTCGAAAATGATCTTTACCGACTGGAGCGATAAACGGTTTTTTCTGAAGGAACTCCTGAGCGGAGCATTCATCGCCATCGTCATGACCGGCCTTGACCAGGAGATGATGCAGAAAAACCTGAGTTGCAGGTCCCTGCATGACGCGCGGAAAAACATGTTCACATTCACAGGCATCATGCTTTTCGTGAACCTGGTCATTCTTTTCCTCGGCGCCTGCCTGTATTTGTTCATTGCTGATAAAGGAATTCAATTGCCGGGCAGAACAGACGATCTGTTCCCGGTGATTGCCATTCAGCATCTCGGACCGGTTGCCGGCCTGGTTTTTTTAATCGGATTGATCTCCGCGGCATATCCCAGCGCCGATGGTGCGCTTACCTCGCTCACCACTTCATTCAGCATCGATTTTCTTGGAATCAGCAAACGGGACGACCTTGGGGAAAACGAGAAGAAAAAGATCAGGCAGATGGTTCATATCGTCTTCGCATTTGTGCTTTTAATGGTAATTGTGTTATTCAGGGCTATCAATGACCGGGCGGTCATTGACAAATTGTTTACCGTTGCCGGCTATACCTATGGCCCGCTTCTGGGCTTGTATGCCTTCGGGTTATTCACAAAATACCCGGTCCGCGATCGTTGGGTTCCCTTGATTGCAGTGATATCGCCGGTAATCTGTTTTTTTCTGAGTGAATACTCTGTTGATATCTTCCACGGCTATCGGTTCGGGTTTGAGCTCTTAATTTTAAATGGATTTATTACATTTGTTGGGTTGTTTCTGCTTCGGAAAAAGCATGAAGTTTAGCTTAACCTTAAATCTTGATACATGGATAATCTTCGTTTTAAAGCCCTAGGAATGGCGATGACCCGCAAACAGCGCGTGGTTGAATTTCCCGCCCGGAAGGCTTCCGAATATTTTGGCGAACTTACATTCAACAGGGCTGCAATGCGTGAGTATCTCACGGAAGAAGCCTTTAACCAGGTGATGAATTCCATTGACAAAGGGGAAAAGATCGACCGGAAAATTGCCGACCAGGTTGCCGCGGGCGTCAAAGCCTGGGCCATCAGCAAGGGAGCCACACATTACACACACTGGTTCTTACCCCTGACCGGCGCCACTGCCGAAAAACACGATGCATTTGTCGATCCGGTGGAAGGTGGCCGCGGCATCGAAAAATTCAGGGGAAATGAGCTTACCCAGCAGGAACCCGATGCATCCAGTTTTCCGAGCGGCGGAATCCGCAGTACGTTCGAGGCCCGCGGTTACACGGCGTGGGATCCTACTTCTCCAGCATTTATCATGAACCGTACGCTGTGCATTCCTACGGTTTTTGTTTCGTATACCGGTGAAGCGCTGGATTTCAAGACCCCACTGCTTAAAGCCATCTATTCGATAGACAAAGCCGCGACCGACGTTTGCCAGTATTTTGACAAAAACATCACAAAGGTTTTTGCAACGCTGGGCTGGGAGCAGGAGTATTTCCTGGTCGACAATGCACTATACCTGGCGCGGCCCGACCTCGTTCTTACAGGCAGAACTTTATTTGGACATTCCTCCGCAAAGGACCAGCAGTTGGAAGATCATTATTTTGGAACGATCCCGCAGCGGGTTCTTGCCTTCATGCAGGAATTCGAGTACGAAGCGCACCGGCTGGGAATTCCTGTGAAAACCAGGCACAACGAGGTAGCTCCCAACCAGTTCGAATGTGCGCCGGTATTTGAGGAGGTGAATTTATCCATCGATCACAACCAGCTGATGATGCACCTCCTGGATAAAATCGCGCGGCACCATGATTTCACCGTGCTGCTTCATGAGAAGCCCTTCAGCGGTGTGAACGGTTCAGGAAAGCACAACAACTGGTCACTGGCAACCAATACGCATGAGAATCTGCTTTCTCCGGGCAAAACCCCCAAGGAAAACCTTCGCTTCCTGGCAATTCTCGTGAATATTCTCAAGGCTGTTCATGAACATGCCG
Source organism: bacterium (assembly GCA_037141055.1). Lineage (GTDB taxonomy): Bacteria > Bacteroidota > Bacteroidia > Bacteroidales > FEN-979 > CAIVAT01. Next base: position 5,279 of record JBAXDH010000092.1, read on the forward strand.
ACCTGATCAGGGCGATTATTGCTTCGCCGGGGAATGACCACCGCCTTGGAGCCAATGAAGCCCCACCGGCAATTATTTCGGTTTTTATCGGGACCCAGCTCACAAACATGCTCGAGGCCATTGAAAAAGCCGACAAACACATCCTGCTGAATACAGAGACTGATTCCGATTTGCTGAAAAATTTGCCGAAAATCCCGGAAATTCTGCTGGATAATACCGACCGTAACCGGACTTCGCCATTTGCCTTCACCGGGAATAAGTTTGAATTTCGTGCTGTCGGTTCTGCCCAGACCTGTGCCCCTCCGATGATCGTCCTGAACCTGATTGTTGCCGACCAGTTGCGGAAGTTCAAAATTGAAGTGGATGCGCTCATCGCGAAAAAGGTTGGGAAGGATGACGCGCTCTTCCAGGTGATAAAAAAATACAGCAAGGAGTCTAAAAATATCAGGTTCGAGGGAAATAACTATTCCGACGAATGGATTGCCGAAGCAGCAGCACGCGGACTTTCGAACCGCAAAACAACACCGGAGGCGCTGAAGTCATTTGTTGAGAAGAAAACCGTCGACCTGTTTGAACGGAACAATGTTCTGACACAACGCGAATTGATTGCCCGCCATGAGATCCGGCTCGAAAATTACACTAAAAAAATCCAGATCGAATCGCGCGTGCTGGGCGACCTGGCCGGGAATCACATCATTCCGGTTGCCATCCGGTATCAGAATACGCTCATTGAGAATGTGAAAGGGCTGAAGCAGGTGCTTGACCTGAAAACATACGGAAAACTTTCGCAGAACCAGATGGAGACGATCACCGAAATATCGGAACACGTTGATAAAATTAAGACCTTCGTGAATGAAATGATTGAAGCCAGGAAAGATGCGAACCGGTTGCAGGAACCGGAAGAAAAGGCTTTTGCTTATTGCGAGAAGGTTCTTCCGTATTTTGAAAAAATCAGGAGCCACGCCGATAAACTTGAATTGCTGGTCGATGACGAACAATGGCCTCTGCCCAAATACCGCGAACTTTTATTCACCCGTTAAAACCCTGATTATGAAAAAGAGTATTGCAGCGGCAATGGTGTTGCAGTTTGTTGTCATCTGCACTGTTTTCGGGCAGATCAATGTATTGCGCATCGATAACAACGCCGCACCGCAAACCAAGGAAGGCATTTTTTATTCCCTGCCAAGGACGGTTGTTAAAGTAGAGGTGAAAATTGACCGTGCCGAGAATTACAAAGGACCGTACGCTGATTTTGCACTCCGGTTCCTCGGTTTGAAAAATGTTATTGTTGCAAACACGATCGATTATAAGATCAGCGACATCACCATCACAACCTATCCCGAACCGGATCCCGATCAGTATTATTTTATTGAGCTGGGCGATAAAATATCGAAAGGGGAGAAGGCCGGAATGTTGTCGCTCAGCGATGCCGGCATCATTCTCGGGACTCTGCAGGAACGGGACGACACGCTTATGAATTCTTCGCAACCAGCGAAAACAGAAGAACTTCCTGCAGAAATGGACAAAGACGCATTCGGCGAGTTGTTCAAATACTCAGCGGATGTGAGTGTTTTCGAAAAAGTCGATACCATTATCCGGAAAATCAATATAGATACCATGACAGTGGAACGTCAGTATTATAAACGTACCATGATTGAAAAATCACCGGAGCAGAAAGCCAAGGAGGCCGCTGATTATATCTCTAAAATCAAGGATAACCGGTTCAATTTACTCAGCGGGACGCAGGAAGTCAACTATAATAAGGAGACTCTTGAATACATGGACACCCAGTTGAAAACCATGGAGAAAGAGTATTTAAAACTTTTTACAGGGATCAGTCTGCATAAAAGTTTAACATTCAGTTATAAGTACATCCCCATTCCAAACCAGATCAATACTGAAATTCCCATCTTCAAATTTCTGAAATCAAGGGGCGTGATAGACCTTGACGAGCAGGGAGGCAAGGTGGTTACCATTAAGATACAACGTGTCGGGAATACGAACACTGTTGCCAATTACCTCAAAAAAGCCGAAAAGGATACAAAAATCCAGGGATTTTCTTATCGCATACCAGAACTGGCGCGTGTCACCGTGAAGCTGGATGAAAACACACAGGAGGAAACGCAATGCCTTGTTTCCCAACTTGGTGTGGTTACAAGTCTGCCGGCGAATAAATGGATGGTCCGATTCTACAGGGAAACAGGCGGAATCAAAGGCCTGGAAATTCAGTAACTTGCTCTCCTGATTTTAATAAGCTTCTCCAGCAGGGCTTCAAGCCTGTCGAGCGGAAGCATGTTTGCCCCGTCCGATTTTGCACTGCCAGGGTCAGGATGTGTTTCAATGAAAATCCCGTCGGAACCAACAGCCACTGCTGCCCTGGCGATTATCTCGATCAGGTCCGGACGCCCGCCTGTAACCCCTGATGCCTGGTTTGGCTGCTGGAGGGAATGGGTGACATCAACCACCACAGGCACCCCGTTTGACTGCATCTCCGGGATGTTCCTGTAATCCAGGATCAGGTCGTTGTATCCGAACGTGGTGCCGCGTTCTGTCAGCATGATTTTCGAGTTTCCTGTCTGCAGCACTTTCTGAACGGCGAATTTCATGGATTCGGCCGACGCGAACTGTCCCTTTTTTATGTTCACAATCTTGCCCGTTCTCCCGGCTGCAACAAGGAGGTCGGTTTGACGGCAGAGAAAGGCCGGGATCTGCAAAATATCAACAAATATTGCAGCCATGGCCGCCTGTTCCTCCGAATGAATGTCGGTGAGCACAGGGATATGAAGTTCTTTGCCAACCTTTCCGATCAGTTGAAGAGCATGTTCATGGCCGATCCCGGTGAATGAATCTGCCCTTGATCGGTTGGCTTTCTGGTAGGAAGCTTTGAAAATAAACGGAATTCCCAGCCTGTCCGTGATTTTCTTAATATGCGTTGCAATTTCCATGGGCATATCCTCGTTTTCAACCACACAAGGCCCGGCTATCAGAAAAAAACTATCAGGCGCATTATTTTTCAGATTTTCAAAAAAAATGTTATCCATCACACTGTAATTGTTTGCATTGTTTTCATTGCCTTCATTGCCTGCATTTAATAATTATACTTCTTTCCCCAAAGTTTCCTGAGAAACCCCCTGAGATCATTTTCCCGCTGGTTGTTCTGCGGATCATAAAATTTCGATCCCTTGATTTTTTCAGGAAGGAATTCCTGCTCAATGAAATTGTTGTCGAAATCGTGGGCATATTTGTAGTCTTTACCGTACCCGATTTTTTTCATCAGCGAGGTCGGAGCATTGCGGATATGCAATGGAACGGGCAGATCGCCGGCCTCACGTAATGATTTCTGCGCTCCCCTGATGGCAAGGTATGAAGCATTGCTTTTCGCAGAACATGCGAGGTAGATGGCTGTTTGCGACAGGATCAGGTCACATTCGGGGTACCCGATCACATCCACGGCCTGGAAGCATGAAGTAGCCAGCAAGAGCGCATTCGGGTTTGCATTTCCGATATCTTCGGAGGCAAGGATGAGCATTCGCCTGGCAATGAATTTGGGATCTTCGCCCGCCTGGATCATGCGTGCAAGCCAGTATACCGTTGCATTCGGGTCACTTCCCCGCATCGATTTTATGAATGCCGAGATGATGTCGTAATGCATCTCCCCGGTTTTATCGTACATGGCAAGGTTCTGCTGAATGATTTTGATGGTCGTTTCATTCGTGATCCGGACTGGTGAGCCATGACTGATTTCAGTCATGACAACCAACTCGAGGGCATTCAGCAGTTTTCGCGCATCCCCGCCGGAGATGCGCAGCATCGCTTCCGGCTCCGGTATTTCGATATCGGTTTTCAGGCTGTTTTCAAGATGGACGCGCCCCTGCTCAAGCAGTTTCAGCAGGTGATGCTCTTCCAGTGGCTTCAATATATATATCTGGCACCTGGAAAGCAACGGGGATATGACTTCGAAGGAAGGGTTCTCTGTTGTAGCGCCGATGAAGGTGACCACTCCCTTTTCGACAGCGCCAAGCAAGGCATCCTGCTGCGATTTGCTGAAACGATGGATTTCATCAATAAATAAGAAAGGGCTGTCGCTCGCCTGCTCGGCCCGGGAGATGACTTCCCGAACATCTTTAACTCCCGAACTGATCGCGCTCAGGGTATAGAAGGTCCGGTTCAGCTGTTTGGAGATGATGTAGGCCAGCGTTGTTTTGCCAACCCCCGGTGATCCCCATAAGATCATGGATGGTACATTTCCCGATTCGATGGCTCTTTGCAGGCTCGCTCCCTTGCCAATGAGATGTTCCTGTCCGAGGTACTCTTCCAGGGAACCCGGACGCAACTGTTCTGCCAGTGGGATTAACATGGAACAAAGATAACTTTAAATCCAATGATTGTTAATAACCTGCTATTTCTTAATAAATGTTAAAATTATTCTCATTGATATCCAGCACGATACGTTAAATGTTAAAAAATGTTAAAAAAAAGTGGTCAAAACATTTGGAAGATAATATCGTATTGGTTTATCTTTGCAGCATAATTCTAAAAAATCAATAGACAATGAAAAAACTTGCAACATTATTAGTTATCGGAGTAGTAGCTTTCATGTACTCATGTGGCCCAGGCGCAAAAGAAATCGAAGAAAAAAGAATCGCTGATTCAATCCGCGTTGCTGACTCATTAGCAATGGTACAGGCTGAACAGCAGAGAATCGCCGATTCAATTGCAAAAGTTCAACAAGAGAAAATGATTGCTGACTCTATTGCACATGCTGATTCCGTGAAGAAATTCCCGAAATTATTCAAGGCTGCAAAAAAAGGCAAATAGTCTTTAAACAGAACAAAATGAAAAAGCCCCGTACTCCGGGGCTTTTTTATTGCATTGTTGTCTGTAAAATCATTAAAGGTTTTTAATCTCAGCCACCAGTTTCTGTAGCGTGGCTTTTGCATCGCCAAAAAGCATTCTTGATTTTGGCATAAAGAACAGGTTGTTTTCAATGGCTGCATATCCCTTAGCCATACTGCGTTTCATAATGATCGTATTTTTTGCCTCCCATACTTTGATGACCGGCATCCCATAAATCGGGCTCGAAGGATCCTCTTCGGCAGCAGGGTTCACCACGTCGTTGGCGCCAACAACAATCACAACATCGGTGTTGTTCATTTCATTGTTTGCATCTTCCATCTCCTGCAACTTTTCATACGCTACATCGGCCTCTGCAAGCAAAACATTCATGTGCCCCGGCATGCGGCCTGCAACCGGGTGAATGCCATATTTCAATTCCACTCCCTTCGAAGCCAGCAGGTTTTCCAGTTCATGGCAGAGATGCTGTGCCTGTGCAACGGCCAGGCCGTATCCCGGAACAACCAATACCTTTTGCGAGTAACTGAGGAGCACAGCAGCATCACTCAGGGAAATCTCCTTAACTGTTTTGTCGCCGGTATCTACCCCGGCAGCAGAGCTCCCGCCAAAGGCGCCGATGATCACATTCAACAGTGAACGGTTCATGGCTTTGCACATCAGGATGGTCAGGATGGTTCCGGACGATCCGACCAGAATACCGCCGGTCAGCATTGCCTGGTTGCTGTATAAAAATCCGCCCATGGCTGCCGCCACGCCGGTAAATGAATTTAAAAGGGAGATGACAACGGGCATATCAGCCCCGCCGATCGGCAACACAAATGTGACGCCATAGATCAGCGCCAGTCCTGCCATGGTATAAATCATCCAGTTCTCCCCGGCAACAGGAGCCTTAAACATGATGAAAACGACAAAGGCCAGTAAAATGATCATGAACGACAGGTTGACATACCTGAGAACAGGGTTTTTTACATCGCCGATCCGTTCGTCAAGTTTGCCGAACGCAATCATGCTGCCGGCGAAAGAAACGCCCCCGATCATCAATCCAAGCAGGATTGCCAGGGCTTCACCAGTCATCATCGTTGTTGCCTGGTGAGCCGCCAGTTCATTCTGCATTCTTGGAAATTCCATCATCGAAATAAGTGCAGCACAGGCACCTCCCATTCCATTGAACAGGGATACCATCTGCGGCATGGCGGTCATTTTTACTTTTTTCGCAGCAAGCCAGCCTACAATGCTGCCGATTATCAATGCCCCGATAATCCAGCCGATGTTGTGAATGCCCTGGTAGGTGCCATCTTCCATTTTGGTTTTATGAAACAGAATGGTGAAAATGATCGCGAGTCCCATTCCGGCTGCAGCCCAGAGATTTCCGCTGCGTGCGCTGTCGGGATGGCTGAGTTTTTTAAGCCCCAGGATAAAAAGGATGGAGGCCAGGATATACGAAAGCTCCAGGATCGAAATATATTCGGAAAATTCGAAAGTTTTGGTCAGTGTTTGTATGGTTTCCATAATTTATCCCTATTGCTGTTTTTTCTTTTTCTTAAACATCTCGAGCATGCGGTCGGTAACTACGAATCCGCCCACGACATTCAGCGTTCCAAGCACTACGGCGATGAATCCAAGGATCATTGACAGGATATTGCCGGCATGCCCCATAACGATGATGGCGCCGATGATTACGACACCGTGAATGGCATTGGCACCCGACATAAGCGGCGTATGCAATACCGACGGCACGTGGGAAATCACTTCAATTCCAAGGAAAATGGATAGGATAATGATGAAGATCGCCTCCCTGTACTCCAGTAAAAATTTCAAAATATCATTCATAAGGATGGTTTTTAAGCGTTAATCGCAGCTTTTACACGTTCATGAACTATTTCAAGGTTGTGGGTCACGCAGGTCCCTTTGACGATATCGTCGTTCCAGTTGAGATTGAATTCTCCATTTGCACTGATCATCAGTTTCAGAAAGTTTATCACATTCTTTCCGAACATTTTACTGGCGTCGGAGGGCATGTCGACCGGGAATGATGAATTGCCGATAACTTTAACCCCGTGGTGAATAATTGTTTCATCGTTCCTGGTAACTTCACAGTTCCCGCCGGTCGAGGCTGCCAGGTCGATGATGACCGCGCCGGGTTTCATGGCTTCAACGGTTTCCTTTTTCAATAAAACAGGTGCTTTTTTTCCGGGGATTTGTGCCGTACATATGACCACATCAGATTTAATGGCATGTTCATGAACCGCGGCTGCCTGTTTCATCTTGAAATCATCGGTTTGTTCCACGGCATATCCGCCGGCGGATTTATCATCAACAGCACCTTCAACCTCGACGAATTTGCCGCCCAGGCCAACCACTTCTTCCTTCACAGCAGCTCTTACATCGAACACCTCCACAACAGCACCGAGTTTACGCGAGGTGGCGAGGGCCTGGAGCCCGGCTACCCCGGCACCCAGGATCAGCACCTTGGCGGGTGTGATGGTCCCGGCAGCGGTCATGAACATGGGGAAAAATTTCGGAAGGGAATTGGCTGCCGTTAAAACAGCCTTATACCCCGAAACAGTGGCCATGGAGGAAAGGATGTCCATAGATTGGGCGCGGCTGGTCCGCGGAATCACATCAAGGCTGAAACTTGTGATGTCTTTTTGAGCCAGATCTTTTATGAGGGCAGTGTTGAAGAGTGGGTTTAGAATAGCAAGGAAGACGGTCTTCCCTTTTACCTGTGCCAGCTCTGCTTCCGTTGGGGGATTTATTTTGATCAGCATTTCTGATTGAGAAATGACGTCGGCCTTGGCGGTAATTTTGGCCCCGGCTGCCTCATAATCGGAATCGGACGCAAAAGCCCTGGCTCCCGCTTCTTTTTCAACATAAACCGTGACCATCATTTTCGTAAGTACTGCAACGGATTCCGGAAGAAGGGCCACCCGATTTTCCGATCCATCTTCTTTTAAAATACCAATTATCATAAACGAAGGTGTTAATTATAAAATATGGACAAGTGACAAATGATAATTGACAAATGTTTCAGTACTTGTAATCCGTCACTTGTAATTCGTCACTTGTCACTTGTCACTTGTCATTTGTCATTCAATTAATCTGTAAACCCGATTTTCTGGTGGCTTCCGTCACAGAAAGGTTTTTTCTTGCTGCCGCCGCAACGACAGATCGCTGCCACCTCATTGTCTATTTTAATCTTTTTTTTCTTGGCATCCCTTACAATGAAATTGCCGGTAATTAACGCAGGCCCGTTTTTCAGGATCTGAATCCGGGCAAATTTCGATTTCATTTTTACGGTTGCACGCGGCTTCGACGTGACAAATTTTGTGCTTTTCAGGTAGGTGAGCGCTCGTGACGGGCAGGTATCGACAATTTTCATGATATCCTTGCTGTTGGAAGCATGCACATTCACCCATGGCTTTTTCTTGGAATTAAAAACCTCAGGTAACCCGATCAGGCAGTTTGCTGAATGGATGCACAATTCTGATTTCCAGTAAACCGTCACTTCACCATTGGAAAATTCCTTAACCGTATCTTTGTCTTTTTTGAACTCGGAGAGTTCTGCTTTTGTAACTTTGTTTGCCATTTTGAACCGGGATTAAAATTTTCGCTAAGATAAAAATTAATTTGCTCTTTAGATGTCTTTTAATGTGGCTAACCCCTGAAAATGAAAAAACAACTGACAGGCCTGCGCAAAGAATATCATTTCTCTTCCCTGGAAGAAAAAACCATCGACCCGGACCCGTTCCGGCAATTTTCACTGTGGTTTGAGGATGCGGTGAAGGCAGGGATTGATGAACCGAATGCAATGGTCCTTTCAACCTCCGACCGGGAGGGGAATGTTTCTGGAAGGGTCGTCCTGCTGAAAGGAGTGGAGAAAGGAGGGTTTGTATTTTTCACGAATTACGACAGCCGGAAAGGAAAACAGCTCGCCTCTAATCCGAAGGCAGCACTTACTTTTTTCTGGTATGGCATGGAAAGGCAGATCAGGATCGAGGGTAAAGCAACCAGGATCAGCCGCAGGGAATCGGAAGCATATTTTAACAGCCGGCCTGATGACAGCAGGATCAGTGCTTCCGTATCTCCCCAGAGTTGCGTGATTCCTGACAGGTTGTTCCTGGAATCCATGCGTGAAGGGTTTATCCTTGACCTTCAGGGAAAACCACCGCGATGCCCCGAAAACTGGGGCGGATTTGTTTTAAAACCAACAATGATTGAATTCTGGCAGGGCAGGGCGCATCGTCTGCACGACAGGCTGCGATACAGGCAGAAGGCGAAAACCTGGATTACGGAAAGACTGGCGCCCTGAGAATCCGGTACGCCTTAAATACAGTCAGGCTCCCCAAATTACTTATCCATTAATTTTTGCATCATAATATAATTTATTGATCACTTTTATACCAGTATGTGAAAGGAGAAAAGCGGAGCAGCATAAACTATTCACTTTTATCTTTTACTTTTTCATCGGT